>JAAZFW010000168.1 GCA_012511525.1 Clostridiaceae bacterium | reverse complement strand
CGTGCTCGATAACCGCCATGTCGACGACCTTGCCTTCACGCGTCCGCATCAGGGTAACGCCTTGCGTGTTGCGGCCCAGGATTGGGATCTCGGCGGCCGAAATCCGGATCAGGACGCCGGAATCGTTAATCAGGATCACGTCATTGTCGTCATTAACCAGGGCGATGCCGGCGAGCAGCCCCGTCTTCTCAGACGGGCGATACGTGATCAGGCCTTTGCCGCCGCGTGTCTGACCCCGGTATTCCTCAAGTTCCGTGCGTTTGCCATAGCCGCGGTCGGAGACGACCAGCAGCGTCTGGTCCGCCCGGGTCGGCACCATGCCGATCACCTCGTCGTCATCGTCGAGCTGGATACCGCGCACCCCCTGGGTGTTGCGGCCGGTCGCGCGCACCTGTGCCTCGCCAAAGCGGATGGCCATGCCGTTGCGGCTGGCCAGAAGGATGTCGCAGTTGTCCGCGGCCAGCTGGACGCCGACCAGCGCGTCGCCCTCCCGCAGATTGACGGCAATCAGGCCGTTCTTGTTGATGTTGGCGTATTCGGCCAGTTCGGTTTTCTTGACCACCCCGGCACGCGTCGCCATCAGCAGGCTAACATCCTGATCAAATGACGTGACCGGGATCACAGTCTTGACCTTCTCGCCACCTTCCAAGTGGAGCAGATTCACAATGGCCATGCCGCGGGCCTGGCGGCTTGACTCAGGGATCTGGTAGCCCTTGAGGCGATAAACACGGCCCGCGTCGGTGAAGAAGAGCAATATCGCATGCGTCGAGGTGGTCAGGATGGTTTCGGCGAAGTCCTCCTCGCGCGTCTGCATGCCGCTGACCCCGCGTCCGCCGCGGTGCTGAATGCTGCAGGTGTCGACCGGCATACGCTTCACGTAGCCGAAGTGGGTCAGGGTGATCACGATATCTTCTTCCTGGATCAACGACTCGTCGTCGATTTCATCGTCTTCGCTCGCTTCGATACCGGTCCGGCGCTCATCAGCGTAGCGGTTGCGAACCTGTCCCAGCTCGTCCTTGATGATCTGCATCAGTAAAGGCTCCTCGGCCAGGACGCGCATCAGGTAATCGATTTTTTCGCACAGCTCGCGGTATTCTTGTTCCAGCTTGTCTCGTTCCAAGCCGGTGAGACGGCCCAGGCGCATGTCGACAATATGCTGCGCCTGCTTGTCGCTGAAGGCAAAGCGCTCGCACAGGCGCTCTTTGGCGATGTCCTCGGTCCTCGACGAGCGGATGATGGCGATAACTTCATCGATGTTGTCGATGGCGATGCGCAATCCTTCCAGGATGTGCCGCCTGGCTTCGGCTTTTTCCAGCTCGAAGCGGGTCCTGCGGGTGACCACATCCTTTTGGTGCCCGATGTAGTGATGCAGTGACTGGAGCAGGTTGACGACCTGGGGTTCGAAGCGGCCCTGCTCGTCCGGAACAAGAGCCAGCATGTTGGCGTTGAAGGCGTCCTGCAGCTGGGTGTGCTTGTAGAGCTGGTTGAGCACCACGTTGGCGTTGGCGTCCTTCTTCAGCTCGATGACGATACGAACCGCGGCACTGCGGTCCGATTCGTCGCGCAGGTCGGAGATACCGTCCAGCTTTTTGTCCTTAACCAGTTCAGCGATCCGTTCGATCAGGCGGGCCTTGTTGACCATGTAGGGCAGGTCGTGAACGACGATCCGCGGGCGGTTGTTGCGCATGGGCTCGATTTCGGTGCGGGCACGGACCACGATCCGGCCTTTGCCGGTCCGGTAAGCTTCGCGAATGCCGGACATGCCCATGATCACGCCGCCGGTCGGGAAATCGGGCCCCTTGAT
>JAAZFW010000167.1 GCA_012511525.1 Clostridiaceae bacterium | reverse complement strand
GCGAAATGAAGCTTCCAGGCGATCACCGCCGGCGCGACACCGAAGGAAATCAGGTCGCACAGCGAATCCAGCTGTTTGCCCAGCTCGCTGGCTACGTTGAGCTTGCGGGCCAGTTTACCGTCAAAACGGTCGAACATGGCGGCGGCCATGACGCACAGGCAGCTGTAGTAGACCAGGTTGATGTCTTCTCCCGGCTGGCTGATCGAGAATTTACCGGTCGAGGAAGCGACCAGGATGGCCAGGACGCCCATGGCCAGATTGGCCAGGGTCAGCATGTTGGGCAGGTTCTTGCGAATCATCTCAACCTCACGAGTCTTGTTTTGGGAAGCGTGCCAGGACGGTCAGGCCGGCGCGCACGCTGTCGCCGGGCTTGACCAGCACGGTCACCTTTTGCGGACAGACCAGTTCCGTGCAGGACCCGAAACGGATCATCCCGAAGCGCTGTCGCTGCGTCAGCTGGCTGCCGGGCTGGACATCGCAGACAATCCGCCGGGCCAGAAATCCCGTGATCTGGTGCACGAGCACCTTGCGCGGACCTTGTGCGATTCCGACCGTGTTGCGTTCGTTTAGCGCCGAGGCGTGGGATTTGAACGCCGGCAGATATTTGCCCGGACGATAACGGCGGCAGAAGACTTCGCCCGACATCGGCGCCCGGTTGATGTGCACATCCAGAATCGACAGGAAAATCGTGACGCAGACCGCCGGGCCGTCGAGATCCTCCTGGTGGGACAGTCTTGTCACAGCCATCACTTTGCCGTCGGCCGGGCTGACCAGGTCATCTGGCAGCACCGGCCCGGTCCTGCGCGGGTTGCGGAAAAAAAAGCAGAAAAAGAGCACGAATATGGCTCCAATGATCGCCAGATAGGGTTGGATCAGGTACAGCCCGATGCTGAAAAGAAAGGCGATGAGAATCAGGTGCCAGCCGTCTGGGGCAATCGGGGAGTGCTTCAAGGTCGTTCTGCCTCGCTTTCCGCCTGGGTGCGATGTTTGTCTGCCGGTGCCTTATTTTAGCATATGCGGACCGGGATGCAAAGCGCGCCGCATGTCACAAAAAGGTCACAACACGGTCAAAATGATTGCCAATTCTTTCTTTTTGCTATCAAGATAAAACGGTATAAAATAGATAGTAGAGGAATAAGTCAAAACATGCGCAGCCGGACCTGCGGTTGTGCCGCACGATAAAGCGAGGGATTAAGATGGCTATCGATTATGATGAAAAGCAGAACACGACGAATCAACCGACCAGCTGGCAGAACAACAGCACGTCGTATGTCTATCCGGATGCCTACGGGCAGAACGGTCCGGGCGGGACGAACAAGCCGCCCAAAAAACCGCGTTCAGCGGCACGTACATTGGGTATCGTGGCCCTGGTGCTGTCCATTACCGTGCTGTTCTCGGCTTTGACCGGTACTGCGGTCTACCTGCTCACCCGACAGACCGCGCCGACGACCGCCCAGACGACCGAGCCGGCCCAGACAAGCGCGCCGACGACGGCCGAGAGCATCCAACCGACGACAAGCGGTTCGTTGACCAATCCACAGTTCAGCCTGGCGGACGCGGCCAGCCGCCATGTGGACGGCAAGAAGACCTTGTCGATCATGGAGATCGCTGCCCAGGGCAAACCGGCCGTGGTCGCGATCACAACCGAAATGACCGCGACGGACATGTTCGGCCAGATTTACCGGCCGACGGCGGCCGGTTCGGGCTTCATCATCAGCAAAGACGGCTACATCGTCACGAACAACCATGTCATCGAGGGTGCCGAAACGATCACGGTCGTTTTGGACAATGACGATGTCTATGAGGCGATCCTGGTCGGCACAGATCCCAGCAACGACATCGCCGTGATCAAAATCGACGGTTCCGAACTGCCGACCGTTGTGCTGGGCGATTCGGACGACTTGCTGGTCGGCGAACTGGCGGTTGCGATCGGCAACCCCCTGGGTGAACTTAGCGGTACCGTCACGGCGGGCATCATCAGCGCGCTGGACCGGGAAATTACTTTGAGCAGCTCCAGCGGCCCGCAGCGGCTCAACTTGCTGCAAACCGATGCCGCCATCAACTCCGGCAATTCCGGCGGCGCCCTGTTCAACTCGTTCGGCGAGGTGATCGGCATCAATACAGCCAAGAACGCCGGAACCGGTGTCGAGGGGTTGGGCTTTGCCATCCCGGTCAACCACGCCAAGCCGATCATCGAGAGCCTGATCCAGTACGGGTACGTACGCGGACGTCCCAAGATCGGAATCGTCGCGCGCGATGTGAGCGCCCAGATGGCGGAGTACTACCAGCTGACAGAGGGGATCTACATCGTTGAGATCGAACGCGGCAGCGCCGCGGATAAGGCCGGGCTCCAAGTCAAGGACATCATCACGGCAGTCGACGGCGAGAAAACATTAACGATCGAAGCGCTCAACGCCCGCAAGAACGCCCTCAAGCCTGGCGATGTCATGACATTGACTGTCGTGCGCAACGGCCGGGAGATCACCGTCCGGCTGACCTTGCAGGAAGAACTTCCCACCGACTACAAACCGACCAGCAGCCGCTCCGGCGTCAGCTTGAGCCAGCTCTGACGCCTCCCTGCCTTGTTGCACCCGCGGCTTCATGATAAAATAAGGGCCAGCGATCGACAATAGAGACGGATTCTTGCAAAAAAGCAAGAATCCGGCTTTTTGTCGGAAGGAGGTGGATCGTGAAAGGTCGCCACTGGCTGCGGCGCGATGTTTTATTGCCTGTCTTGTACCTGGCTTTATTTGGTTTTGTTCTTTATTGGCTTTACGGCCGGCTGGACACGGTTCCGGTCGTTCAGACCTCCCGTTTTATCTATTGGCTGATCCGGGTCATCGCGATCACGTACGCGTTGCTGTTCGTGATCACCATCAGCCATGTGCTGTCCACCTACGACCTGGAACGCTATGACCCCGGCAACCTGGCAAGCCTCAAGCGCCTAATGAAACGGAGCCGCTACAAGCCGAACAAGAGGGATAGACCGACAGAGGCCCTTCTGGTAGATTATGAGGCGGTCCTGCTGGCCAAACGCTATTTTCTGGAGACCGACAGCCACCTGATCGGCCGCGTATACGCCCGCAGGC
>JAAZFW010000166.1 GCA_012511525.1 Clostridiaceae bacterium | reverse complement strand
CTCGACACCCATCTGGCCGACGATGCGGCTGGAGGATGTGACCAGATCCTCGTTCAGCGGCGGCGCCGGGTCGAGCGGCCGGATCCGTCCTTCGCGCAGCGCCTCCAGGACCGTTTCCGGTTTGAATTCGGCGTGGATGACCGCCATGGTGAAGCTCAGTTGCTCATCCCGGGCGATCTCATCGACGATTGCCCGGCACCAGGCCAGGTGGCTGTCAGCCCCGCTGCCGCCGGCGCTGCCGACGATCACGGGAATTTTATTCTGGATGCCGGCCTTGAGCATCAGGGCCAGGTCGCGCTTGACGGCCTGACGGTCGGTGAAGGACACGCCCTCGCCCAGGTAATAAGGCCCGGGGTCGGTCGAGCCGGCATCGACGGCGATCAGGTGCGGCTTTTTGGCCAGACCGGCCTGGAATGAAGCCAGGGGGAAGCCGTAACCCAGGATGGCGGTCGGCGATAAAATCCGAAATTCCCGCATGGAGAAACCTCCTTCAGGCCTGAAGCAGCGCCAGGATGCGCTGCATCTCGTTGTAGACGATCATGTAGCCTTCGTCGACGCCCATGCCCGGCTTGGCCAGCATCTGGTCTGGCCTGGCGGCCATCGCGACATGGACACAGACCTGGGCCGAGCGGTCAGTCTCGTTGCAAGTGCCGCCCAGGTAGGCGCCGACGCCCGATCGGCGGCAGCAGCGGACTGCTTCAACACAATTGGCGATCCCGCCCAGGTCGGGTGTCTTGCTCTGGATCATGTGGCCGGCCTTCTCGCGGGCAAACAGGCGGATATCCTCGAGCGTATTGCACCATTCGTCGGCCACCAGCTCCACCGGGATGCCCCGCTCGTCGACCCGGCGGGTCAGGCGCTGCATCGCATCGATCTGCCGGCCGCGCTCCTCCAGGTCGACCGGACCTTCGATCCGCAGGTGAAACGGCCGGGCGGCCTCGGTCAGCCGTTCCAGGTAGGCAACGATAGCCCGGTCGTTGTCCGGCCCGAACACCAGCCCGATCGTGCCGTAGACGTCCAGGTGCAAGACCGGCCTGTACTGGTCGTCCGGACGAAGTTCCTGGATGCGGTTGCTTAGCCAGGCCACGTAGGCGAGCAGATCTTCGCCGTGTTCGCCCAGCTTGCCGCGCACCTGGTTGATCAGGCCATGGGGCAGGACCTGGGCTTGCTTGAGGATCATCTTGTCCGCGTTGGTGTAGCGGTCGTCGCCGGACTGGGTAAAGATCGGAACAGGACGGGCGACCAGCTCAAGGCCGTAAACGTCGGATAGAACCTGGCACATCTGGCGTTTGGCGGATTTGGCGGCGGCGTCGAGCAGGGCCTGGGATACGCCGTAACGGATCGCCGTATGCAATCGGAACCCGTTTACGGTCAGCTGTTCCAGCTCATCGGACAACCGGCGAAAGTCGGACAGGTCGCGTCCGGCCAGCCAGGGGAAGACCGTCTGCTCGATGACCGGGATGAAGTCGCGGGCCAGGAACAGCGGGTCGCGGCCGCCCGTCCCTGAGTACTGGACCGCCGCGCAATCGCCGTGGGCGATCTGGCCGTCTTCCAGCAGCAGCAGGACCGAGATCGACTCGCCGGCCTGGCGGACCGCCGTAAAGCCAGGTGTCATGGGAACGCCGCGGTAAGCGGCCCCGTCGGCTTCGGCGCCGTTCTTGATCGCGCGCTGGTCGTCAAAAAAGAAACCTGTTTTGCCGGGCGCGCAGCAGCCTTTGACCAGTCTCATGCCAACCTCCATCCTGACCGCGCCATTTAGCGCGGCCGTCCGACCAACTGTCCCTTGCTGATCGCGTAGACATCGTCGATCACCATCTGGAACGTCGGCGGCCGCTTCTCGTAGCGGGCGCGTTCCTCGATCTTGGCCTTGTGGAAACGTAACAGGTCCGGGCTAAGCGGCAGCTTGCCGGGATCGAACAGGCGGACGGCCCCTTCGTTGTCGCGCGCGGGCAGAACCTTGCCGGCGTTGAAGCGGCTGGGGGCGAAGGGGATGTCGAGTACGCCGGCCTGAAACGCGCGCACTGCGCCCCGGGCGATGTCGCCCTGACCGAGCTCGAAGCATGCGTCCAGGATGCAGCGCGTCTCTTCGCAGATGATCTCGCGCTCCTCGGCCAGCCGTCCCGTCTGGATCAGCTGGTCCTTGAGCATCGCGATCATCTGGCGCGTGCAGCGCAGCCCCTGGGCGTTGGCTTCCATGGTCGGGACGCCGAGCGCCTCGTGCGGCGTTTTGACGATCACCTTGGTCGCCTGGGCGAGCACGGCAACGGCG
>JAAZFW010000165.1 GCA_012511525.1 Clostridiaceae bacterium | reverse complement strand
CTGGCCGGTATCCCCAACCGCCCATCGACCTACAATCCCCTGACCGAAACCGGCAAGCGCAACGCGCTGCGCCGCATGCGCATCGTGCTGAGCAAAATGTACGAGCTGGAGATGATCACCCGCTCGATGTACGAGCGCGCGCTCGACACGGAACTGGTGTTCCGCAAGAAGCCGCCTGCGGTCTCGGCGACCCAGATCAACTCCTATTTTGTCGACTACGTGATCGGCGAGGTCATCGACGACTTGATGGAAAAGCGCGGCTTCTCCTATGACATCGCCGCCTTCACCGTCTACAACGGCGGCCTGACCATCGAAACCACCCTCGACAGCGAGGTCCAAGCCCAGGCCGAGGCCACGTTCAACGACCAGGCGCTGTTCATCACCGACACGGACAACCTGATCGACATGCCGGAAAAGCCAAACGGCAGCGTCGTCGTCATCGACAACCTGGAGCATCCCGGCCAGATCAAGGCGATGGTCGGCGGTTTCGGCCAGAAAACCGGCAACTTCGTTCTCAACCGGGCCGTCGACGCCTACCGCTCACCCGGTTCGAGCATGAAGCCGCTGGCAGTCTACGGTCCGGCGCTCGACATGGGCAAGATCTCGGCGGCTTCGGTCTTCACGGACATGGAATACTTCCTGGACGACAAGAATCCGACCGTCCCCTATCCGAAAAACAGCTACCGGACCTACAAGGGCAACATCTCAGTACGCAACGCGCTCAAGTATTCCAGCAACACGATCGCGGTCTACATCATCAAGTACGTCCTCGGCACCGAATCGGCCAGCCTTTATCTGCGCCAGGTCGGCATCGACCGGCCGGAAGACAGTGAAAATGTCAGCATGGCCCTGGGCAGCTTCGGCAAAGGCATGTCGGCTTACGAGATGGCCGGCGCCTATGCCGCCTTTGCCAACAACGGCCTCTACACCGAGCCGTATGCCTACACCCGGGTGCTGGACATCAACGGCAACGTGCTGCTGGAGAACAAGAGCCAATATGTGGAAGTCTATAAGCCTGAAACAGCCTTTATCCTGACCGATATCCTCAAGGGCGTATTCACCAGCGGCGGCACCGCAGCCGGCTCTGGTTTGGAAAACATGCCGGCGGCCGGTAAAACCGGCACGACCGACAACAACCGCGACAAGTGGTTCTGCGGCTATACACGCTACTATACGGCCGCCGTCTGGTACGGCTACGACAACCTGCTCGGGCTGACGACGATTCCCAAAGACGACCAGAAGAACGCGATCCGCATCTGGCAGGACCTGATGAGCCGGATTCATGCGGACAAGGAAGAACTCGATTTCATTCGGCCGGACGGCGTGATCGTCATGACGGTCTGTCCGGATTCCGGGCAGAAAGTCTCCCCGTACTGCCCGGTCGCGGTGCGCGAATATTTCATTCCCGGCGCCCTGATGAACCCCAGCGAACAATGCACGCTGCACGAGCCGCTGCCGACACCCTCGCCGGCACCGGAACCGGGACTGGACCAGCCCGGCGGTTAAGCGCCCGATCCGGCGAGAAACAACGTCCCCCGCTCCCGTCCCTCCAGAACATCGTCAACAATCCGGCTGACGGAACCGTTGGCGATCACGGCATCGATGCCGGCCTCGTTGGCGATGCGGGCAGCGTTAAGCTTGGTGCGCATCCCGCCGGTTCCCCGGTTACTGCCTTCCCCTCCGGCCGCTGCCTCGATCGTATCGTCGATCTTGGCTACGGTGCTGATCAGCGCGGCATCCGCGTGTTCGTGCGGATCCTTGTCGTAGAGGCCGTCGATATCCGAGAGGATGATCAGAAGATCGGCACCGACCAGCCGTGCGACGATCGCCGACAGCATGTCGTTGTCACCGAATGTCCCGTTGTGGTAGATCTCACGGGTTGACACCGTATCGTTCTCGTTGACGATCGGCAGTATCTCCCGTTCCAGGAGTGCCTGGAACGTGTTGCAGATATTCTCGCGCGTGACCGGGTCGTCGATGTCGTCCTTGGTCAGGAGGATCTGGGCGACGACATAGTGGTAATCCGACAGCAGGCGGCTGTACATGTTCATCAGCTCACACTGGCCGACAGCCGCGACCGCCTGTTTCTCACGCATGACCTTCGGTTTCTGCTTCAGGTGCAGACGGCCGACCCCGACCCCGATCGCGCCTGACGAAACCAGGATGATTTCCTTGCCCTGGTTCATCTGGTTGGCGATTGACCGGCAAAGGTGCTCCAGGTTGTTCAGGTTGAAGCGTCCGTTCTCGTGCGTGATCGTCGATGTTCCGACCTTGATCACGACTTTTTTCGCTTTAGCCAACTGCTCCCGGCCGCTTTGCGTGTCCTGCTTTGCCATGATTCCTGTCATCCTCCGTTTTCATCCTTTTGCCATCATAAGCCCGGCAGGGGTAAAAATCAACAACAGCTTCGTTGACAGCAGTTTCCCCGATCGCTATAATGGTCGCATCTGTTTAGTTATGCTAAACTTCAGGTTTATAACTGTGTACAGGGAAGAGGGGGGCGGTTCGCGTGAACATTGGTGAAAAAATCAAATTCCTGCGTCTGGCCAACAACCTGACCCAGGAAGAGCTCGCCGACCGCTGCGAACTGTCCAAGGGCTTCATTTCACAATTGGAGCGCGACATCACATCGCCGTCCATCGCCACCCTGGTCGATATCCTGGCCGCGCTCGGTACAGATTTGCCGCGGTTTTTTCAGGAGCATGTCGACGAGAAAGTCGTTTTCGGTTCTGACGACTACGCCGTCAAGACAGACAGCGAGGGCGGCAGCGAGATCTGCTGGCTGGTGCCCAACGCGCAAAAGAACGCCATGGAGCCGATCCTTGTCCTGCTGACGCCCGGCGGTTCGACTTACCCGGACAACCCGCATGAAGGCGAGGAGTTCGGCTATGTCCTGGACGGCCAGATCGCCATCCACCTGGGTCAGCGCGTGATCAAGGCCAGGAAAGGCGAAAGTTTTATGCTCCAGCCCCAGGTTCCCCATTTCTTGTCCAATCCCGGCAAACGGCCTGCCCGGATCCTCTGGGTCTCGTCGCCGCCGAGCTTTTAACGGAGGGTATGACATGCTCAATTGGCGTCACATCAGGAAACCGCAGGCCGCTGAACAGGTTTCTCCAGCCGTCCAGCACCTGTCCGATTCGACCGGTTCGAGCCACATTATCGAGGTCGTCGGGGTCAACAAGTCGTTCGGCGACGTTCATGTGCTAAAAGACATCACGTTCTACATCCGCAACAACGAGTTCATCACGCTGCTCGGCCCCAGCGGCTGCGGCAAATCGACGACACTGCGCATCCTGGCGGGGTTTGAACGTCCCGATTCAGGCGATGTCTTTTTCGAGGGGCGCAGCCTGCTCGACATCCCGCCCTACCAGCGCCAGCTGAACACAGTCTTCCAGCGCTACGCCCTCTTCCCCCATTTGAACGTATACGACAACATCGCGTTCGGGCTGAACATCAAGAAGATGGCCAAGGAAGAGATTCGGACGCGCATCGGCCAGGCCCTGAAGACCGTCGACCTGGAAGGATATGCCGACCGCTGGGTCGAACAGCTTTCCGGCGGGCAGATGCAGCGCGTGGCCATCGCCCGCGCGATCGTCAACAAACCGCAGGTCCTCCTGCTGGACGAACCGCTCGGCGCATTGGATCTCAAAATGCGCAAGGAGATGCAGATCGAGCTCAAGGAAATGCAGCGCAGCCTGGGCATCACGTTCGTCTATGTGACCCATGACCAGGAAGAAGCCCTGACCATGTCCGACACGATCATCGTCATGAAGGAAGGCCTCATCCAGCAAATCGGCACCCCGACCGACATCTACAACGAGCCGCGCAACGCGTTTGTCGCCGACTTCATCGGCGAAAGCAACATCATTCCCGGGCAAATGACCGAGGACTTCGTCGTCTCGTTCGCCCAGCGCTCGTTTGACTGCATCGACCGGCGCATGCCGGAAGATGAGGTCGACGTCGTGATCCGTCCGGAGGACATCGTCCTGACCGGGCCGAACGACCGGACGATCAACGGCCGGGTCGTTTCGGTCGTCTTCAAAGGGGTTCACTACGAGATGCTGGTCGAAGCCGGCCCGTTCACCTGGATGATCCAAAGCACCGATTTCTTCCCGACCGACGCCTCCGTCGGACTGACCTTCGACCCTGAGGACATCCACATTATGGCCAAGTCCACCTATTCGCCGGACCGCCAGTCCGCTCAACCAGAAACTGAGAGCGAACCCGACGACCGGAACGGGGGTGACAGCTGGTGAAGTCCCTGCGCCGCCTCACCTACCCGTACCTGGTCTGGATCGCCATCTTCACGCTGGCCCCGCTGCTGCTGGTCGCCTTCTACGCCTTCACCGCCTATGATGCGTCCGGCAAGCTCTTTTTCACCCTGCAGGGCTTCAACAAGGTGTTTTCGACCGCCGATACGGTCGCACTCAACATTTTCGCCCTCAAGAGCCTGTTCGGCATCGACTGGCAGGTGCCGATCTATGTCAATGTCTTCGCCAAGTCGCTGGAGATCGCCCTGTTCAGCACGATCATCTGCCTTTTGGTCGGCTATCCGGCCGCCTGGCTGCTGGCGCGCAGCAGCCAGGACGTCAAGCACCGGGGCAACGGCAATCTGCTCCTGTTCTTGTTCGTCATGCCGATGTGGATGAACGCCTTGCTCAGAACCTACGCCTGGCTGGCGCTGCTCGAACCGCGCGGGATTATCAACAGCCTGCTGGGGCTTATAAACATCGGCCCGGTGCAGTTCCTCTACAACGACTTCGGCATCGGCCTGGGCATGGTCTACAACTACCTGCCGTTCATGGTCCTGCCGATCCAGTCGGTGCTGGTCAAGATCAGCCCCAGCGTCATCGAAGCGGCCGAAGACCTCGGCGCCAACCGGCGCCAGACCTTTCTGCGCGTCATCCTGCCGCTCAGCATGCCGGGGGTGCTCAGCGGCATCAACATGGTTTTCATGCCGGCCATGACCACCTTCCTGATCCCGGACCTGCTGGGCGGCGGCCGCTACCTATTGATCGGCAACGCCATCGAGCGCCAGTTCATGATCTCGCGCGACATGACGACCGGTTCGGCCCTGTCCATCCTGCTGCTGGTCTTTGTGCTGGCCAGCATGCGTATCCTGACCCGCTATGAAAAAGAGAACGACGAAGGGGGGCTGCTGACATGATTGCCAAGTGGTTCGGCCGCCTGTACATGGTGCTCGTGTTCGTGTTCCTGTACGCGCCGGTCGCAGTCCTGATCATCTTCTCGTTCAACGCGGCCAAGTCCCGCGCCGTTTGGGGCGGCTTCACCCTGGAATGGTACAGCAAGCTGTTCCATAACCGCGACATCCTGCGCGCCCTGCAGGTAACTTTGATCGTGGCACTGGTCTCGGCCCTGGTCTCGACCTTGATCGCCACCGTGACCTGCCTGGGGCTCAATGCCATGCGCCGCAAATGGCGCCAGGCGATCATGACCGTGACCTATATCCCCAACGTCAGCCCGGATCTGGTCACAGGCATCGCCCTGATGCTGCTGTTCTTCTTTATCCGACTCCCTACCGGCTTCGCGACGCTCCTTCTGGCCCATATCGCCTTCAACATCCCCTACGCGATCCTGTCGATCTCGCCCAAGCTGCGCCAGCTCGACCGCCATCTTTTCGAAGCCGCCCTCGACCTGGGCGCGCGGCCCCGCGAGGCGATCTTCAAGGTGATCCTGCCGGAGATCATGCCGGGCATCGTCACCGCCCTGATCCTGACCTTCACGCTCTCGATCGACGATTTCGTCATCAGCTACTTTACAGCCGGCAACCAGATCTCCACATTGGCCATCACGATCTATACGATGGCCAGAAAGAGCGTCAACCCGCAGATCAACGCCTTGTCCACCCTATTGTTTGTCGTCGTGCTGGGGCTGCTGCTGCTCGTCAACAGCCGCTCCGGGCGTGACAT
>JAAZFW010000018.1 GCA_012511525.1 Clostridiaceae bacterium | reverse complement strand
CAGCTGCATCGGGAGATGACCGTGGCCGCCCTGACCCGGGGCAAGCATGTCTTGTGCGAAAAGCCGATGGCCCTGACCGTCGACGACTGCCAGGCCATGATCGCCGCCGAACGCGCCGGCCAAGCCAGGCTGATGATCGGGCAGATCTGCCGTTATACGCCGGGTTTCGTCGCCGCCAAGGACCTGATCGAGCAAGGTGAGATCGGCGAGTTGTTTTTCGTCGAATCGGAATACGCCCACGATTACAGCCGGATCGTCGGTTCACCGACGGCCGACCACTGGCGGCGCGACCCCCTGCGGCACCCGTTTCTCGGCGGCGGCTGCCACGCGGTCGACCTGCTGCGCTGGATCGCCGGCAACCCGACCGAGGTGACCGCCTATGCCAACCGCAAAATGCTGCGGGACATGCCGACCGACGACTGCACCATCGCGATCTACAAGTTCCCGGACGATGTGATCGGCAAGGTGTTTGTCTCGATTGGCTGCAAGCGCAGCTACACGATGCGTTCCGTCTTTTACGGCTCAAAGGGAACGATCATCGCCAACAACACCACGCCGCATCTGACGCTCTTTAAGGACGGCTTCGCCGCGGCGGACGGCCTGTTTGACCTGGCCGCCTCACACACGGTTCCCGTCTTGCTTCCGGTCAGCCTGAACAACCACAACACCAGCGGCGAGATCGACGATTTCACCCGCTGCCTGCTTCAGGGCAGCGATGTCACCACCTCGTCTGTCGAGGGCGCTTCGACGGTAGAGGCCTGTCTCGGCGCGGTCAGGTCAGCGGAGACTGGGACACCGGTTACGCTGCAGTACGCGCATCTGCAAGGAGGGTCGTTATGAAACGCATCGTCATCATCGGCGGCAAGGGGCGGGTCGGCTCCTACATGGTGCCGCAATTGGTCGCCGACGGCAATGATGTCATCAACGTCAGCCGCGGACAGACTCAGCCGCCGCGGCCGGATAGGATCTGGCAGCATATCGAGCAGATCGTGCTCGACCGCAAGCAGGAGGATTTCCCGCAGCGCATCGCCGATCTGCGCCCGGATGCGGTCATCGACATGGTCTGCTTCAAGGCGGACGACATGCTGCGCCTGGTCAAAGCCCTGCACGGACAGGTCGGCCACTACCTGGTCTGCGGCAGCATCTGGATGCACGGGCCAAGCGAAACCGTCCCCTGCCCCGAGCACCTGTGCCGCACGCCGACCGGCGAGTATGGCCAGGAGAAGCTCAAGATGGACGACGCCGTGCAGCGGCTGTTCGCCCAGACGGGTTTTCCCGGCACGATCGTCCACCCCGGCCACATCGTCGCCGAGGGCTTCCGGCCGATCAACCCGCAGGGCAATTTCAATCCGCAGGTCTTCTCCGACCTGCGCCACGGCCAACCGCTCGTCCTGCCCAACCTGGGCATGGAAACGCTCCACCCGGTTCACGCGGCGGATGTCGCCGGCGTCTTTTTGGCATCCCTCCGAATCGGCAGCGCCAGCTTCGGCCAGGGCTTCCACGCGGTCGCACCGGCTGCCGTCACCTTGTCGGGCTACGCCCGGGCGATGGCCGCCTGGTTCGGCCGGGAAGCCTCGCTCCGGTTCATACCATATGAAGAATGGGCCAAAACGGTCGCACCAGCCGACGCGGCAGCGACGCTGGAGCACATCTCCCGCTCACCCAATGCCTCGATGGAAAAAGCGCGCCATCTGCTGGGCTTCGTGCCGCATTTTAGCGCTTTCGACGCGGTCCAGGCCGCCGTCACCTGGCTGATTGACCACGGCCAGCTGTCCTGATGGCTTAAAGGTACCGTTCCTGGTTCAGGAAGACATCGAACATTGCCATGATTTGGTCAAAGCGGATGTCGGGGGTGACGGCGTGTGTCGGGGATGCGATGTAGCCGCCCCCATCTGACATGGTGCGCAAAATGCGGATCGTTTCGGCGCGGATCTGGTCAGGCGTCGCCCGGGGCAGCAGCTGCTGGGTCGATATGCCGCCCCAGACGGACAGGTCACGGCCGTATTCGCGCTTGAACCAGGCCAGATCATAGATTTCCGGCTGAAAGGTCTGGTAGCAATCCAGGCCGATCTCGATCAGGTCCGGGAACAGGGCTGAAATGTCGCCGCAAGAATGCTGGATGACGTATTTGCCGCCGTCATGTGCCGCCTCGTACATACGGGCCAGGCGCGGCTTGATGAACGTTTGCCAGTGGACTGGTCCCATCAGGGTCCCGTGCTGCTGGCCCCAGTCGTCGCCGAAATAGAACGCGTCCAGGGGATACTCGTTGACGATGGCGATCAGCTTCAGGTTGTAAGCTAAAATGCGCTCGAAAAGTTCGTGCATGAAGCGCGGCTCGGCCGCCATGTTGTACAGGGCCTCCTCGAAGGTCAAGTAGCTCCAGGCGCGCTCGAAAAGCGAAAAGCCGATCCCGAAGACCTTGAACTGGTCGCAGTCGCGCGCCGACACCTGCTCGACCGCGCGGCGGAAACGCGCCTCGTCAAAGGCCGGTTCCCGGTAATAGGTCATGTCCGGAGCAGGGATGACCGGGTGATCCACGACCCCGATGTCCTTGTCCGCGCCGGAGCGGTTCCAGGTGACGCCGTATTCATCGACGAACCGTTCCGAACCGGGTTCGCGTTCGGTCGGCCAGCCCCAGTACTGTCCGCAATAGAGGTGGTTGTCCAGCACGTCGTCCTCGAACGTTGGCACTGCAAAATGCGGGGCCATCATGCGCCTGGCCTGCTCGGTAAAATCGCAATGGTGCGGGACCTTGTCGCTCGCCTGGTGGCGCAGGGCGGCCAGGACCCGTTCTTTCCGGGTCATCGCTCCTCTCCCAGCGGCTCGATGCGCACGCTTTGGAAATAGCTGCCGCCGCCCGGCATCTCCCTGGGATCGATCACGGTCGACCAGGCCATGTTCGATCCGATCGGCGCGTGAACGCTGTCGATGTGCAGCGTGATCGTGTCCGACGGCGCCAGTTCGTGCTCATGCCGCGCCTGCCAGTAGGCGGCTACGTCATGTAAGCGGGCGTCGAAATGAAACGGGGCCTGTCCCGAGATGCGAACGCCCCGGCCATCGACGTCGGCCAGCTCCAGCCAGCGCGTCTTCTCGTGGCCGCCGTTTTCCGAGGGCGGATTAAACGGAAAGTGTTCCCTGGCGACCGTGCTGTCGAACCGGCCCAGCCTGACACAGGCCATCCGGTCCGGGTAGCATTCCCAGGGGCCGTACCCAAAATAATGCAATTGTTGGCGTGCACCGTCCAGTTGAAAGCACAGGCCGGCCCGCGGAACCATTTCATAGAAATCCGGCACGAGCGCGTTCGATTCGATCGTCAGCCCGGCCGCGTCGAACCGGTAGGTCAGGCTGACCGGGATGGTCTGGGCGGCCCGCGGTGCTGCCAGCAGCAGGAAACGGACCACGGCCAGGCGGTCCGACAAGGTCAACTGGACATCCCGAACCGCGATCGTCAGCTCATGAAACACGTGCGTTTGCGCGTACCAGCCCCACCCTTCCTGGCAGTCCTGGCCGGTCGGCGGGCGGGAAAATGCCGGGATGGCGCCCCGGATCAGGCAAACTCCGTTTTGCTCCAGGCCAAGCAGCTGCCCTGTGGCGCGATCCAGCGTCACCATCATGGAACCGGCCCGCAGTACGATCCTGTCGCCGTCTGTCTCCTGGACCGGTTCGGCAGGGCCGGGCACGGGTTCGGCGGGCGGTCCTGCCGGCAGCTCGGTCTGGATGAAGGAGAAGACATCGCCGTCCTCCCGGTACCAGGGCTTGTCTTTCAGGAACAAATTGATCTCCAGGTGGTAGCTGCAGCCCGGTTTTTTGATGTGCGGCAGCCGGCAGACCCATTCGGCCGTTTCGCCGGGGGCCAGGACCGGCAGCGCGACATCCTGCCGGATGACGGCCACGCCATTTTCGCGCAGCACCGCTTCTGCCTGCAGATCGGCCGTGCTCATGGTCTGGCTGCGGTTCTTCAATACGAACCGTTCCGGATCACGCGCAGAACCGCGTGCGCTGCTGTCCCTGCGCGCTTCCAGCCAGATCGGCGCATAGACGGCCTGGATCTCCCGAGCCACCGGTTTCCAGGTCAGATCGGGCAGCACGATACCGTTGTTGGTCATGAACAGCGGCACTTCCGGGTCGGTGAAGGATTCTTTAAAATCGCCGCCATACGCCCAGTACGGCTGGCCGTCCGCCGTTTTGGCCAGCAGGCTCTTGTCCTGCCAATCCCAGACAAAGCCGCCCTGGAAACGGGGGTAGCGTTCGAGCAGGTCGCGGAACTGCGTGAGCCCGCCGCCGCTGTTGCAGATCTGGTAGAGATATTCGACCAGGATGATCGGCCGGTCGTCGACCGGATCCGCCAGCATCTCCAGAATGCGTTCGATCGGGGCGTACATGTCGCCGCGGACGTCGGAGATGTTCTTGCCCGGGCTGCCGCTCTCATACTGGCACAGGCGTGTCTTGTCGTATTCCTTGATGAAGCCCGTCATGGCGGCGTGGTTTGGTCCGAAACCGCTTTCGTTGCCCAGCGACCAGGCGTAGATGGACACGTGATTCTTGTAGGTGCGCACCATGCGGGTCGCGCGATCCAGGTAGTGCAGGGCATACTCGGGATCGTGCGACAGCTGCCCGAAGACGCCGTGGGTCTCCAGGTTGCATTCGCACACCAAAAGGAGGCCCAGTTCGTCGCACAGCTCGTACCATTCCGGGCAATCCGGGTAATGGCAGGTACGTACGGCGTTGATATGCATCCGCTTCATCTGGCGGATTTCCTCGCGCATGTGCGCGAGGTCCACCGCGCGGCCGGCCGGGCCGTGCTCGTGGCGGTTGACGCCGCAGACCCGCAGGCGCTTGCCGTTGAGCAGCACGACGCCGTGCCGGATCTCAATCTTCTTGAACCCGACGCGGCAGGATTCGTGGTCGATCGCCTCACCGTCACCGCCAAGCAGCGTAAAGACCGCCGTATACAGGATCGGGGTTTCCGGCGTCCAGAGCCGGACCTGGCCAAGTTCGATCCGGATCCGCGCGGCGCCCGCGGTGGGCTGTTCTCGGGTCGTATACTGCGCCCGGGCCATCACGGCGCTTTCCGTTTCGCCCAGCAGCTGGCCTTCGGGATCGAAAAGGCTGGCCCTGACGCGGCATTCGGCGTAGCCGGGCTGGCGCGAGACCATCACGTCGGCTGAAAAGTGCCCGCCTGTACCCGGCAAATCCGGTTCGGCGACGATCTGGTAATCCGCGATGTGCAGCCTCGGCTTGGCGATCAGCCAGACATGCCGGTAGATGCCGGACAGGTGCCAGTAGTCCTGGTCCTCGAACCAGATGCCGGTCGCGAAACGCATCACCTGCAGGGCCAAAAGGTTTTCGCCGGCCCGGACAAAACGGCTGATTTCGAATTCGACCGGCAGCTTGGAATCCTCGGCGTAGCCAACCATCTGGCCGTTGATCCAGACGTAAAAGGCGGTCTCCACGCCGTCAAAGCGGATGAAAAGATCCCCGTCCAGGTATTCGTCTGGCACGGTGAAGGTCTTTCGGTAGCAGCCGGTCGGGT
>JAAZFW010000164.1 GCA_012511525.1 Clostridiaceae bacterium | reverse complement strand
TCCTGTTTGCGGTCTGCATCATGGAGATTCGCCATATGGGGTACAGGCGCATCGTCCAGACGGCCAGTTATCTGCCTCATTTCATCTCCACCGTGGTCATGGTCGGTATCCTGGTCAATTTCTTCACGATCAACAACGGCATTGTCAACAACATCATCGAGAAACTGGGCGGCGAACGGATCAACTTCCTGATCAACCCCAGATGGTTCCGTACCCTGTATGTGGGCTCGTCGATCTGGCAGAACTTCGGATTCAGTTCGATCATCTACATCGCCGCGATCACCGGCATCGACCCCGGCCTCTATGAGGCGGCCAAGATCGACGGAATCACGAAGCTCAAGCAGGTCTTCTATATTACGATCCCCCTGATCGCCTCGACCATCATGGTCCTGTTTATCCTGCAGCTTGGCAGGATCATGAGCGTCGGATTTGAAAAAGTATTCCTCATGTACAGCTCAGCCGTCTATGAGACAGCTGACGTGATATCAACCTATATTTACAGGCAGGGGATCGAGTCGTCCAACTACAGCTTTGCGACCGCCATCGGCCTGTTTAATTCCCTGATCAATTTCGCTTTCGTCTATGCCGCCAACCGGATCAGCCGGGCAACGACACAGACCAGCTTATGGTAAAGCAGGTGAACACATGAAGAGCAAAAAGCGAATCGATTCGGATTCTGGATACGATGTCTTGATGTACATCATCGCCACCTTCGCGCTGATCATCACGCTTTATCCTTTCCTTTATATCATTGCGGTATCGTTCAGCGGCTCCCAGGCGGTATATCGCGGCGAGGTGTTCATCTGGCCGGTGAACCCGACCCTGGCAGGCTACCGCCAGGTGCTCAGCCAGAAAGGCATCTGGACCGCTTACCAGAACACGCTGTTCTACACGATTGTCGGGACTGCGTTCAACATCGTTGCGACCACGATTGCGGCCTTCCCGCTCTCACGCAAGTCCTTCAGCGGCCGGCGGTTCTGCAACTTCTTCATTGCGTTCACGATGTATTTTTCCGGCGGCCTGATCCCAACCTACCTCCTGATCACCAATCTGGGCTTTTATAATTCGCGCTGGGTGATGATCATCCCGTCGCTGCTGTCGACATTCAATGTCATGGTTTGCCGCAGCGCGTTTTCGGCAATCCCGGACGAGGTCTTCGAAAGCGCCCAGATGGACGGTGCCAGCGACTGGAAAACCTTTACCCGGATCGCCATTCACCTGATCACGCCGACTCTGGCCGTCCTGGTCCTGTATTACGCGGTCAGTCGTTGGAACAACTTTATGACACCGCTTTTATACATCAGCAAAAATGAGCTGATGCCGATGCAGGTCTTACTCAGGCGTGTCCTGATCCAGTCCTCGAGCGAGCTGCTCGACAGCGGCAGTGCGGGTTCGGACGACCGGGCCGCCGTATCTGTCCAGATCCGCTATGTGACGATTGTGGTCGCCACGCTGCCGATCCTGGTCAGTTACCCGATGCTGCAGCGCTATTTTGTCAAAGGCGTCATGCTGGGCGCGGTCAAAGGGTAGCACGTATGGCTGACCCTTGATCCGAAGCGCTTAAAACGGGCCCGCCCGAACCGTCATCCGGTTTTTCGCCTGAGTCCGGCCAGCGCGGCACCCAGGGCGATAAACAGCATCAGGACATAGAACCCGGCTGCTCCGAAAATGAGCGGCAGTGTCTGGTTGAAGTAGCCGATGACCAAGAACAGCCCCATCTGTGCGATCGCCCAGATCGAGCCGGTCCGGGCTCCCTGCTTCCAGGTTGCCGGCCGGGTCAGCTTGGCCAGCAAGTAACTCAGAAGGCCGGTCGGCAGGGCGGCGAGCAAAGATTGGATGGAGATAAGGAAGGAACTGCCGGTTTCGCTTTGACCTGGCAAAAGCATCGACGCCAGCAGCATGAGCATCATGACCGCGACAAAGATGACGAGGGCAAAGACGATTGTTTTTACAGCCTGCAAAGCCATCACCTTCTATCTGTA
>JAAZFW010000163.1 GCA_012511525.1 Clostridiaceae bacterium | reverse complement strand
TTTCCAGGAGGAACAAAACACATGCTTGACGCCAAAACGGTAAAGGAATACGCCAAGCGGCTGGGCGCCGACATCGTCGGCATCGCTTCCATGGACCGCTTCGAGGGCGCGCCGCCCCAGATGGACCCGCGCTTCATCATGCCCAAGGCCAAGTCGATGATCGTGATGGGTTTCCGCGTCATGCGCGGTTCGCTGCGCGGCATTGAGGAAGGCACGTTCTTCAGCAACTACTCTGCCATGGGTTACGGCGGCATCACGTACCTGTACATGCCGATCACCGTGATCAATTTGTGCAAGATCATCGAGGACGAAGGCTTCGAGGCCATCCCGATCGGCCACCAGAGCGACTGGCGCGCCATCGACAACGTCGGCAAGCTGCGCAACAACTACAGCAAGCCGGTCGAGCCCGGCAAACCATCGCCGGACATCATGATCCACCTGCGCATCGCCGGTTTCGTGGCCGGCCTGGGCGAAATCGGCTACTCCAAGATGTTTCTGACGCCGGAGTTCGGCCCCCGCCAGCGCCTGGGCGTCATCCTGACCGAGCTCGAGCTGGAACCCGACCCGATCTACAACGGCCCCCAGCTCTGCAACCGCTGCATGGCCTGCGTGCGCGACTGCCCCGGCCAGTGCATCCCGGCCGACAAGACAGTCAAAGTCACTGTCGCCGGCCACGACCTCGAGTGGGCCGATGTCGACATGGACAAGTGTAATCTTTACTTCCGCGGCGGCATGGAAACGGCAGAAGGCGAGACCGGATCGTATTTCGAAGGCCAGACGAACGTCAAGCCTTCCCCCTATTCACCTTTTTACAAGAAACCGCGCAACCTGTATAATACGGGGCAGGCTGTCTGCGGCGCCAGGGGCTGTACCCGGGCCTGCATGGTCAGCCTGGAAAGCCGCGGCGTCCTCAAGAACAAGTTCGAGTCGCCGTTTCGGACCAAGAAGCCCTGGCTGGTCGACTGGACCGATTACCAGCCGGTGGCAGAAACGGCCGATCCGGTCGCCGGCACGGACCCGGCCAAGCAGGAACGTTTAAAGGAAGCCAGGAAGGAACCGGATTGATTAAATTTGCTGTAGGATACCAGCTGCCGGAAGGCGAGGAAGAGCCGCTCGTCGACATTGTCCGCTTTTACCGCGACCATATCGCCGAGGTCTATTTCTCCTGGCTCGACCAGTCTTCCGGCCGCTCGTCCCTGATCAACCGCCGAGGCATGGTCAACTGGTCCGGCCAGGAGCGCATGGAACACGATCTCGCCGCGATCCGCCAGATGGGGATCAAGCTGGACTTGCTCTTCAACGCCAATTGCTACGGCGGCAAGGCGCTGTCCACCTACCTGGCCAATTCAGTCTGCTCGACGATCGACCACATCGGCCAGGTCGCCGGCGGACTGGAGATCGTGACCACAACCTCGCCGGCCGTCGCCCACACGGTCAAGGAACACTTCCCCGGCATCGAGGTGCGCGCCTCAGTCAACATGCGCATCGGCACGGTCAAGGGGATGCAGTACCTGTCCGAGCTGTACGACTCCTTTTACGTGCAGCGCGAGTTCAACCGCGATCTGGACTATATCCGCGAACTGCTCGAATGGACCCGCGCCAACAACAAGGGGTTGTACATGCTGGCTAACAGCGGCTGCCTGGTCCACTGTTCGGCCCAGACCTTCCACGACAACCTGGTCGCCCACGAACAGGAGATCTGCGAGACCGTCAATGTCGAGAACTGGACGCCCTACGCCTGCTGGAACTACTATAAGGATAAGGCCAACTGGGCGTCCTTCCTGCAAAACACCTGGGTGCGTCCGGAGGATCTGGACCAATACGACGGACTGTTCCCAGTGATCAAGCTGGCGACGCGCATGCACGCCCGCCCCGGCATGGTCATCGGGGCCTATGTCCGCCGCAAGCACTACGGCAACCTGCTCGACCTGTTCGAACCCGGCTTCGGACCGGCTTTCGCGCCCTGGGTGATCGATAACACGAAATTCCCGGACGACTGGTTCGGTGTCACGTCGACCTGCGATCGCCGCTGCCATAAATGCGGCTACTGCCAGCAGGTGCTGAACCAGGTGTTGCGCAACATGGACGAGCTCTGACCCGCACATAAACAACCGCCCTCCGGGATCCGGGGGGCGGTTGTTTTTTGTCTGGTTCTTCTTTTTTATCACTCAGCCCTTGATCGAGCCGATCATGACACCTTTGGCGAAGTACTTCTGGATGAACGGGTAGACCATCAGGATCGGGACCGTCGCGACCACGATAAAAGCGTACTTGAGCAGGTCGGACATGCCCTGCAGCTTCTGGATCTCTTCATCGGTCATCGTAGTCAGCATTTCGGCGCTGAACTGGTTGTTGATCAGGATCTCCCGGAGGAACAGCTGCAGCGGCCAGTAGTTGCGCGTGTTCAGGTAGATCATGGCGCTGAAGTAGCTGTTCCAGTGGCCGACCGCGTAATACAGCGTAATGACCGACAGCACCGCCTTGGACAGCGGCAGCAAGATGGCGAAGAAATAGCGGAAGTCCGAGCAGCCGTCCACCACCGCTGCCTCGTTCAGCTCGGCCGGAATCGAGTTCTGGAAAAACGTGCGCGTGATGATCATGTTGTAGACCGAAATCGCGCCGGGGATGATCAGGACCCAGGGCGAGTTGTACAGGCCAAGGTCGCGGATCAGGAGAAAGTTCGGGATCAGGCCGCCGTTGAACAGCATGGTGAAGGCAAACAGGAACATCAGCCAGCTGCGCCCCGGCAGCTTGGGCCGCGACAGGGCGAACGCCGCGCAGGCCGTCATGGACACGTTCCAGAGCGTACCGACAAGCGTGTAGAAGATGGTGTTGCGGTAGCCGGTCCAGATGACTTTGTATTCATAGACCCGCTTGTAGCTTTCGACGGAAAACTCGACCGGCCAGAGCACGACCCGGCCGCTGGTGACCGCCTGGCCCGACGAAAAGGACGAGGAGACCACGAAGATCAAAGGATAGAGGACCAGGATCGTCAAAAAGATAATCACCGAATAAACGATCGAGTAATACACCTTGTCGGCCGTCGACAGCTTGACTTTGCTGGGTTTTGCCATGGCCAGGAGGTTTTTTGTCTGGATTACAGTGTTCATCTCATCGCCCCCTTACCACAAGCTCGTGTCGCCGACACGCTTGGCCAGCTGATTCACGAAGATGATCAGCACCAGGTTGATCACCGAATTGAAAAGGCCGATCGACGTCGCGTACGAATAGTCCGGGATCGTCGCTGTCAGGCCGATCTTGTACACATAGGTCGAGATGACTTCGCTGTTGATCATGTTGAGGGTGTTTTGCATCAGGTAGACTTTTTCAAAACCAATGCTCATCACCTGTCCGGCCCGCAGGATCAGCATGATGATCGCCGTCGGCAGGAGGGTGGGGATGTCGATGTGGATGACGCGCTGGAAGCGCGAGGCGCCGTCGATCTGGGCTGATTCGTGCAACTCCGGACTGACCCCGGTCAAGGCAGCCAGGTAGATGATCGAGCCCCAGCCGAAGTGCTGCCAGATGCCCGACCAGACATAGATATGGGTGAAGGCCTTGGCCGAACCCAGGATGTCTTTGGGGTAATTCCCGGTCAGGTAATGGACGATCGTACCATAAAGGCCGCTTCGCGAGTTCAGGATCTGGAACAGCATGCCAACCAGCACGATTACGGAGATGAAGTGCGGCATGTAGGTGATCGTCTGGACCGACTTCTTGAGCCGTTCATGGCGGAAACTGTTCAGCAGCAGCGCAAACACGATCGGAATCGGGAACCCGGCGAAGATCTCGTACACGGAGATGCGCAGCGTGTTCTTGACGACCCGGGAAAACATGCGGGAATTGAAGAACTTGTCAAACTGAACCCAGCCGACCCAGGGGCTGCCCCAGATCCCTTTTTTGAAGTCAAATTGCTTAAAGGCCAGTTGGATCCCGGTCATCGGGTAGTAATGGAACAGGAGGATGAATGCGACCGGCAAAAACAGGAACACATACACCTGCCAATGGCGGCAGATGCGAAGCCACAGCCGCCGCCAGTACACCGCGCCGGAAGGTTTGGTCAGCATGAGATTATCATTTTTCATCGCGATAGGCTTCCTCTCGGTTTGAATTCGGTCTCGTCTCAGACACCATCGGCCAGATTGCCCGTGGAAGCGGTCCGCAGGTTTTGTCCTGCAGACCGCTTCTGCTGTCACGTCGATGGGGTCAGCCTTTGCAGACGGCGCATGAGGAGGTCATGCGCCAACCGTATAGGCTTTCCTTATTTGTACATGCGGTCGTAGACGTTCTGGACGATCTGGAGCACATCGTTCAAACCGATCGCTTCCAGTTGGGCCAGGTAGTCGTTCCAAACGGTGTCGTCGTCGATGTCGAGCGTGCCCAGCGCAAAGGCGGCAATGGACTCGCCGACATAGGTCTGGAGGCTGTTCAGGATTTCTGTGATGGCGGAAAGCTCGGTGGCGTTGAAGACCAGCTTGCCAACCGCGTGCTGCCTGGAGGTGTTATTCGTGACCTCAAGATACGGTTTGATCATCTGGGCGATCATGTACTCGGAGTTGATTGGCGTATCCTTGGGCACGACACGGCCGGCAGCAATGCCGTACTGGCGGATATACGGGCCTGCCTGGTACCAGTGGAAGTTCTG
>JAAZFW010000162.1 GCA_012511525.1 Clostridiaceae bacterium | reverse complement strand
GCCGCTGAATTTGCGGATCGTCAGGACCGGGCCGTCCGGGGCGGCGGGCGGCAAGGCGGCGTGGACACGCGAGCCGTCCGGCAAACGCATGTCGGCCAGCGGCCGCTTCTCGTGGATCTGGCGGTTGGCACGTCCGAAGAAATTGGCGATGACGCCCGTTAGATGTTCCGCGCTGTCGAAGGACAAGGCGGTCTCCTTGAGCAGGCCTTGCTTTTCGATATAGATGCTGCCGGGCCCGTTGACCATGATCTCGGTGATTTCCGGATCGTCGACCAGCGGCTGGAGCAGGTCCAGGCCGCGCATGGCGTTGAACAGCTGGCCCGCCGCTGCCTGGCGTTCGCTGAAGCTGTATCGCGAACCGCTGAAAGCGTGCGCGACCGTCAGCAGGATCGCCTGACGCAATTCCTCGTCCGAAACGGCCTCGCGGCCCTGGATCGCCTGCAGGACTTGTTCGGTGAGCGCCTTGCGGCTTTGCGCGTCAAGGATGGGACGTGCCAAGGTACCATGTTCAGGACGCATGCTTTTTACCGCCTTTCTCCGGATCCCCGCCGGCCAGATGATCGCTGTCAGGCGGGGCATGGGGAAGGACGCGGCAGCTGGCCGGCAGATGTGCCATCAGGCGGGCCGCTTCGTCACGGGCGGACCTCGCGGCGTAGGTGCTGGTGTCCGGCAGGTCGAATTCACACACATCGCAAAGGACGGCGACAACCCCGACCGAGACCAGCGGCATGCCGGCGCAATGGATGAGTGCCGTCATCTGGCCGGTCGGATCCGATTCGAGCCGCTGCTTAAGGGCCAGGACGAGTTGGCGGAGATAATCTGTCTCACAGCTGATTAAATCATCCGACCTTTCAGGCGGACGGAAGATCAGGTAGCCATCCGGATGGGGCTGCCAGTACTGCCCGATGTCCTTGGCATCGATCGCGCGGCCGGCCAGCTGCATGAGCAAGTCAGACAGCGATGGTCCGCTGGCGGGCTTTTCGATGGCCGCCATCAGGTAGGTTGGCATCAGCGGCAAGTAGACCACCTGACGGCCTTCGTTCAGCAGCAGGCGCAGGCGGTGCAGACACGACCGGTCGGACAAGTCGGGCCGCAGCGAGACATGCAGCCAGAGCCTGGCCGGCTGTCGGCTGTCTTCGGCCTTTACTTCGTGTTCCGGTTCCTCTTTTAGCGTCGCGTTCGCGTCAAATAATGCGCGGGCCAGTTTGCGCACCGAGTCGTAGCGGTAGAACGACGGCGTCGGCGCCTGGTCAGGAGGCGGGCAGGCCGGAGGAGACGCCAGGATCGGCACGGCTTTCCAGCAGGGCGGCCATACAGAAGCCGGCGCGAGATAGGTCAATTCGACAAATTCGCTGGCGTTGTACAGGAATATGGTGCTCTGCGGCTTGCCTTTTGCCAAGTCGATCCAGCTGCGCAGCTGATCCGGATCGTGACATTGATGAATTTCGAGATTTTTGCGGCACCGTGCCAGGCCTTCTGCCAGGGCCACGGCGTAATCGCGATCCGAATCGGCGATGATCACATCCGTTTTGAGGGTGAGCGGCGGCGCGGGATAGACGGCCTGTTGTCCGGCGGGTTGCGGATGGGGACGGATCATGGGTCTGCCTGCCTCCTTTCCACGTGCGGCCGGTAATCGGTTTCCGGCCTGTGGGTTCAGTCTAGCAGGGCAGATGATAAAAAAAGGGCTGATTCACCGACAAGAAGCGACAAATCAGCCCAAATGCCCGCCCGATGAGATCAGGTCTCCCGGGCCAGCTGCTCGAGCTGGTCCATGACCGTCCGGACATCGTCCGGCGTCACCCAGTAGTGCGTGACAAAGCGGAAAACATGCTCGTCCGGACCGTTGATCAGGATCTTTCGCTCAGCCAGACGGTCGGCCAGCAGGGTTTCTGCGACGGGATAGCCGGTCAGACGAAAGAAAACCATGTTGATTTCCGGCTGCCGAACCAGCTCGAACCAGTCGGGACGCTGTGCCAGAAGGTCGGCCATCTGGCGGGCAGTCGCGTGGTCCTCGTGCAGCCGCAGCCGCATCTCGCGCAGGGCGATCAGGCCCGCAGCGGCCAGGATGCCGGCCTGACGCATGCCGCCGCCAAGGATCTTGCGCTTGCGCCGGGCCAGAGCGATGGTCTCGGCAGGGCCGGCCAGCAAGGAGCCGATCGGCGCGCAAAGCCCCTTGGAGAGGCAGATCTGAATCGTGTCGGCACAGGCGGCGATCTCCTGGACGGGGACAGCCAGGGCTGCCGCCGCGTTAAACAGGCGGGCGCCGTCCAGGTGAATCGGAATCCGGTAGCGGTCGGCGATGGCCCGGACTGCGCGCAGGTAGTCGAGCGGCAGAACGACGCCGTCCGAGTCGGCTGTCTCCAGGCAGATCAGATCGGTTCGGGGACTGTGGATATCCTCGGGCGTCTTGCGGATGGCCTGCTCGATTCCATCCAGGGACATCTGGCCATGCTGCACCGCCTGGCAGCGCAGCTGGGCTCCGGCGAGGATGGCCGCCGCCCCGGCTTCGTGGAAGACGATGTGGCAGCGGTCGGATAGAATCACCTCGTTACCCCGGCCGACCTGGGCCATCAGGGCCAGCTGGTTGCCCATGGTGCCGCTGGCGGCGAACAGGGCCGCCTCCTTGCCAAGCAGCCGGGCAGCTTCGCGCTCCAGCTCGTTGACGGTCGGGTCGTCACCGTAGACATCGTCGCCGACCGGTGCCGCGGCCATGGCCTGGCGCATGGCCGGTGTTGGCCAGGTGACGGTATCGCTGCGCAGATCGATGGTTTCGTTCATCATGGAAGGGACCTCCAACAGGTGCGTTTTCCCCTTATTATCGGCGACCTGGCGGCGGGATGCAAGCCGGTTCGTCTTTTGTCCCGCGTCCGGCCGTGCTATGATGGGTCTTGCGAGCGGCAGAAAGCCTGCCGCATGGCTTTGGGAGGACTTAAGCGGATGTGGATGAAACGTGCCGGACAATGGGTTCTTGATGTCGTCAAAGGCGCCTTGATCGGCGGCGGGGCGATCCTGCCCGGGATCAGCGGCGGCGTGCT
>JAAZFW010000161.1 GCA_012511525.1 Clostridiaceae bacterium | reverse complement strand
TGGGCGATACGGTCGGCAAGCGGCTGGTCGCCGAGATCATGGGCCGGCACAGCAACATCATCCTGCTCAACGAGGACGGGCGCATCCACGACGCCATTGTCCACGTCGACGAATCGGTCAGCCGTGTACGCGAGATCATGCCGGCCCGGGTCTACCAACTGCCGCCCGACCAGCAAAAGACGGCGCCGCCGGACCTGCTCGCCCTTTCCGGCCTTGAGCTGCCCTGGCGCTCCCCTGCCCTGGCCAACAAAACGGTCGACAAAGCCCTGCTGGCCTCGATCCAGGGCTTTTCGCCCCAGCTCTGCCAGGAGGTTGTGCTGCGTGCCGGCCTCGACGAACGGCTGCGCGCCGGCCAGTTGGACGAGGCCGGCCACGAGCTCCTGACCACCGTGTTGAAACGGCTGGTGGCGGATATCGAGGCGGGCCGTTTTGCCCCGTCGACCTTCCACACCGCGCCGGACGAGCCGATCCCGCTCGACTTTCACGCCCTGCCGCTGCAGATCTATGCGATCCGGCGCCCGGCTGCCAGTTTGTCGCAGGCGATGGACCTGTTTTATCTGGAGCGGGAGCGCCAGAACCGGTTGCGCCAGAAAAAGCAGGTGCTGGAGAAACGGGTTGTGCGCCAGCTGGAACACGCGCGCCGCAAGCTGCAAATTCATGAGGAAGATATCCGGGACGGCCAATCGAGCGACGACTGGCGGATCCAGGGGGAGCTGATCCTGGCCAACATCGCCAACTGGCGCGAAGGCGATGCGACGCTCGAGGCGGTCGACTACTACGACCCCGAGCAGAAAACACGCCCGATCGCGATCGATCCGGGCCTGACAGCGGCCCAGATGGCCCAGCGGTGCTTTCGCCGCTACAACCGTACGCGGACGCGCGGCGAGACGGGCTTGCGCCTGGCGCGCGAGGACCGGCGGGAGATCGATTACCTGGAGAGTGTGCAAGTCGAACTGGCCCAGGCGTCTGATTTGTCTGACCTGGTTGAAATCCGCCGTGAACTGGCCCAGAACGGGCTAGACGGGGCCGACCCAATAGCCAATCAATCGCCGGCGGATGCCGCTCGCGACCGCCAGTTTCCGGGCAAGGCGGGCAGCCGTGCCAAGCGTCACCAGCAGCAGTTGGCCCGCGGCCGACAAAAAAACAAGAAAAAAGGGGCGGCCCCCGCCGACGCCCCACTATCGCCACGCCGTTACCGCTCATCGGACGGCCTGACAATCCTGGTCGGGCGCAACAATCTGCAAAACGACTATTTGACGCTCAGGCTGGCCGCCAAGGACGACCTCTGGCTGCATGTGCAAAAGCTGCCTGGTTCGCATGTCATCGTGCGCGCAGAGCGCCGGGAGATCCCGGAAAAGACCCTTCTGGAGGCGGCGGGACTGGCTGCCTGGTTTTCACGGGCGACCTTGTCGCTGCGCGACGGGGACAGCCGCATGGCTCTGGAGAACGGCTCGCAGAAGGTCGCGGTCGACTACTGTCCCGTCTCGCACGTGCGAAAACCATCCGGCGCCAAGCCGGGCATGGTGATCTACGAGCATTACCAGACGGTTTACGTGTCTCCGGCGCTGCTGCCCGAGGATTGACCCGCTTTCGCCTCAAGGTTGGCCAGGTCGCGGCGGATCTTGTCGCGGTAAAAGGAGTCTTCGATCGAGGGCAAACAGCCGCAGTAACGCTGCCGGTAAAGGCCGTCTTCGCGGGCCAGTCGCTGGCCTTCGCGGTAAAAGGGGCGCATATCCTGGTATAAAAAGATCACCTGGTGACGGGAAGCTGCCAGCGAACCGGCTTCGATCAGGGCCTCGTGGTCTTGCCTGGGGCTGATCAGGAGCGTGGTCGTGAAGGCCGTAAGCCCCAGTT
>JAAZFW010000160.1 GCA_012511525.1 Clostridiaceae bacterium | reverse complement strand
GCGACCAGAACCCGGTCATCCTGCTGTGCCCCGGCCACGATCGTATAGCCGGACAGGCGGGTGTAGCCGGTCTTGCCGCCGATATAGGGCTCGTAGGCATAGGCGCTCTGGCTGACAAAGCGGTTGCCGTTGGGCAGGCCGCGCGCTTCCGGGTACAGGTTGGTCGGCGGGAACATGTGCTGGCGGGTCGTGGTGATCTCGCGGAACAGGTCGTGCTCGAGCGCCGCTGCCGTGATCAGGGCCATGTCGCGGGCCGTCGTCAGATGCGCCTCATCGGCCAGGCCGTAGGGGTTGGTGAAATACGTGCCGGTACAGCCCAGTTCGAGCGCCCGTTCGTTCATGCGCCCGGCAAAGGCCGCGACGGACCCGCTCACCGCGACAGCCAGAGCCATGGCGGCGTCGTTGGCGGAAATCAGAAGGCAGGCGTACAAGGTCTCCTCAACCGTGATTACCTCGCCTTCGACCAGGCCCAGGCGCGTGTAATCGTTGGGAATCGTTTCGAACATCTCGCGCGTGACCGTGATCGTGTCGGTCAAGGCCAGGTTTTCAAGCGCTAGGAGTGCGGTCATCACCTTCGTGATACTGGCCGGCGCCATGGGCTGATCGGGATTCGCGCCGAGCAGGAAGGTCTCGGAGCGCACGTCATAGAGCACATACGCCGCGCCGTCGATCTCAGGACCGGCCAACGCACCGGGTCCGACCAGCGGCGTGGCAGACGGCGATGCCTGGGCGGCGATACCGGCGGGCAGGCCAAACACGATGACAACGGCGCACAGGACGGCGCAAAAAGGCAGCCAGCCCGTCCTTCTGCCGTTTGGTTGCTGACGATGTCGCATGAACAAATACGAAACCTCCGGTAGCGCGTGATTTTGAAAAGCCCGGAGTTCTTCCAGGTTCCTGCCCATTTTATCATAAGAGGGCATGCAACGGTACCGGGTGTCCGTAAACTGAAACATACGATATAATTAAGGCGGTTACCCTGCCTGAACGCAAGCGTCCGGCCGTGTCTGCCCGGCATGTCCGGCTTCCTGAAGAAAGGATGATCCAGCCATGCCGAAACAGCAGCCACGTGAAATTCCGATTGCGGTCCCGTCGTTTTCCCCCGCCGCCCAGATCCGGGCGATCGCCGGCAAGCCGGTCAGGGCCGCGACGCGCTCCGAGTACTGGCACGGGCTTTCGGAAGCGGTCATCGAGCATTTGGCCGACGCCTGGTACGCCAGCAGCCAACGCTACCGCAAGGGGCGCATGCAGCACTATTTCTCATCCGAGTTCCTGATGGGGCGCGCCCTGGAAAACAACCTGGTCAACCTTGGCCTTTATGACTCGGTGAAAGCCCAGGTGCAGGTCCATGGTCGGGATTTAACCGAGATCCTGGAAGCTGAACCGGACGCCAACCTCGGCAACGGAGGCCTGGGCCGGCTGGCCGCCTGTTTTCTCGACTCATGCGCCAGCCTGAACCTGCCAGTCCAAGGTTACGGCATCCTGTACCGATATGGCCTGTTCAAGCAGATTTTCCGCGACGGGTTCCAGGTTGAGAAACCAGATCCCTGGATGGAGGAAGGGTACCCCTTCCTGATCCGGCGCGAGGAGGAGACCTGTACCGTGCGCTTCCGCGACATGACCGTCCTGGCGGTCCCCTATGACATGCCGATCACCGGCTATGGGACGCACAACGTCAATACGCTCCGGCTCTGGAAGGCCGAGTCGCCGGACCCGTTCAATTACGATTTGTTCAACGCACAACAGTTTTCCGCCGCCATCCTGGAACGCGAAAAGGCGGCCGACATTTCCCGGGTCCTCTACCCGAACGACAGCACACGAGCCGGCAAGCTGCTTCGTCTGCGCCAGCAGTATTTCTTCGTCTCAGCGTCGCTGCAGGGGATCCTCGCCAACCATGCCGCCCAACACGGCAGCGATTTCTCCTCTTTCGCCGATTTCAACTGTGTCCAGCTCAACGACACGCACCCGGTCCTGGCGGTCCCCGAACTGCTCCGATTGCTGCTGGATGAGCACCATCTCTCCTGGGATGACGCCTGGGGGACCGTCGTCCGCTGTTTCGCCTACACCAACCACACCACGCTGGCCGAAGCGCTGGAAACCTGGGATCTCGACCTGCTTGACGAAATCTTCCCCCGCATTCTGGAGCTGATCCGGGAAGTCGACCGCCGACTTCGCCTTGAGCTTTTGGAGCGGCACATGACAGACCGGACCGGCGCCTTGGCCCTGATCACCGGAAACCGCGTGCACATGGCCCGAATCGCCTGCCGCGCGGCTTATTCGATCAACGGGGTCGCCGCCATGCATACGGAAATCATCAAGAAAGACACGCTCTCCGACTGGTATGCGCTCTGGCCGGAAAAGTTCAACAACAAGACCAACGGGGTGACGCCGCGGCGCTGGCTGCGCCTTTGCAACCCGCGCCTGTCCGCCCTCCTTAGCGAACTTAGCGGCGACGACCGCCATGTCACGGACCTGAGCCGACTGGCCGAACTGGAAGATTTCGGCTTCGATCCCGCCGTTCTGGCGCGGCTGGAAGCGATCAAGCAGGCCAACAAGGCCGATTTTGCCGACTGGCTGCTGCGCCGGGAAGGCATCCGGGTGCGGCTTGATGCGATTTACGATGTGCAGATCAAGCGATTGCACGAATACAAGCGCCAACTGATGAACGCCTTTTACATCCTCGATCTCTATTTCCGGATCAAGGCCGGCGAGGCATCCGCAGATCCGGCGCGTGTCTTCATATTCGGCGCCAAGGCGGCTCCGGGCTATCACCTGGCCAAGGCGGTCATCAAGCTGATTAACGAGATCGCCCGCCTGGTCAACGACGATCCGGCGACAAAAGAGCCTTTGCAGGTTGTCTTCATCGCCAATTACAACGCTTCGGCAGCCGAGAAAATCATCCCGGCAGCCGATATCTCCGAACAGATCTCCCTGGCTGGCAAGGAGGCCAGCGGCACCGGCAACATGAAGTTCATGATGAACGGGGCCTTGACGCTGGGCACGTACGACGGCGCCAACGTGGAGATTGCCGACGCGGTCGGCCTGGAACATATCTACATCTTTGGGGCCCGCGAGGAGGAGCTGCCGGCGCTGCGCCGGCATTACGACCCCTGGTGGCAGCTTGACAGCGTGCCGGGACTCAGGCGCGTGATCGATGCCCTGACCGACGGGACGCTCAACGACAACGGATCGGGGTTGTTCGCCGCCCTAAAGGCCTCCCTGCTGGAGGGCGAGCCCAGCCAGCGCGACCCCTATTACGTGCTGGGCGATTTCGCCGCCTACCGCGAGGCGCGCGACCGGATGACCCGGGCCGCAACCGACCGGCAAAGCTGGAACCGTTCCTGCTGGCGCAACATCGTGCGCTCGGGGCGCTTCAGTTCGGACCGCAGCATGGTCGACTACAACCGCGACATCTGGCACCTCGAGCCCCAGCCGCTGTCGGCGCAGGATCTGACGAAAGGACAG
>JAAZFW010000159.1 GCA_012511525.1 Clostridiaceae bacterium | reverse complement strand
TTCCCTAGGGTCGCGCGCAGACCCGGATAATCCGCGCCGTCGACCGGGTCAAAGCCGCAGTAGACTATCTTGCGGACCTTTTTGCATCCGGACAGGGCTTTCGCCGCCGGCCGGTTGGCCAGTTTCACCGTATCTCCGACCGCCGTATCGCGCACGTTCTTGATGCTGGAGACGATATAGCCGACATCGCCGGCCAGCAGCTCCTCGCACGGCTGGAACGCGCCCGGACGGAAATAGCCCAGCTCGGTGACGATGAACTCCTTGCCGGTGTGCATCATCTGGATGCGGTCGCCCATGCGGACGGCGCCTTCGTTGACATTGACATGGACGATGACGCCCTTGTAGGTGTCGTACTTGGAGTCGAAGATCAGGGCACGCAGCGGAGCCTCTTCGTCGCCTTGCGGCGGCGGCAGGTAGCGGACGATCTTTTCCAGCACCTCGTGGATGTTGATGTTGTTCTTGGCCGAGATCAGGGGCGCGTAGGAGGCGTCCAGCCCGATCAGATCCTCAATCTCCTGCCTGACCACATCGGGCTGGGCCGAGGGCAGGTCGATCTTGTTGATCACCGGCAGAACTTCCAGGTTGGCATCGATGGCCAGGTAGACATTGGCCAGGGTCTGCGCTTCGATGCCCTGGGCGGCGTCGACCACCAGGATCGCGCCGTCACAGGCCGCCAGGGTGCGCGACACCTCGTAGTTGAAATCGACATGCCCGGGCGTGTCGATCAGGTTTAGCGTATACATCTCGCCGTCGTCGGCCTTGTAGGACAAACGCACCGCCTGGGCCTTGATCGTGATGCCGCGCTCGCGCTCGATATCCATGTTGTCCAGGATCTGGTCCTGCATCTCGCGCGCGGTCAGCAGGCCGGTCTTCTCGATCAGGCGGTCGGCCAAGGTCGACTTGCCGTGGTCGATGTGTGCGACAATGCAGAAATTGCGGATTCGTTTTTGTCTTTCAGACGGCATGGATCCGTAGAGCCTCCAATCGTGGTAAATCGCGGCCGGTCAGGGCGCGCCGAACGTGCTAAAAGGATAGAAACGCAGCAGAACCGTCCCGATGATATGGTCCTTGCTGACCGGTCCGAAGCTGCGGCTGTCCAGGCTGACATCCCGGTTGTCGCCCATAACGAAATACTCGTCGTCCTGGAGCGTCACTTTTTCGAACAGCAAGTTGCGCACGCGGGTGGTCATGCCAGAAGGCAAATAGCTTTCGTCGAGTTTTTCCCCGTTGCGGTAGACCTGCTCGTCGCGGATCTCGATCGTGTCGCCAGGCAGCCCGATCACCCGCTTGATGATGTTCGGGCCGTCCTCGTGTTCCGGTAAGTCCTTGGCGCTGATCGTGATGATGTCGCCGTAGTCGATGCCGCCAAACCACTTGGTCACTTTTTCGACCAGCAGCTGGTCGTTCTGGTGCAGCGTCGGCACCATCGAATTGCCGATCACGGCGTTGCGCTGGATGACGAAAACCACCAGAAGCAGCCCGATCAGCAAAGCCAGCAGGATGTATTTAAGCCAGTCGAGCAGCTCGGTCAGCCAATCGCCCGTCGGGACCTCGTCCTGGCCTGCCTGGGTACGCGCGCGTTCAGCCATCTGACGCGTCACGACCTTCCGGCTCCTTGATGCTCAGCCCGAGCTCGTCGAGCTGTTTGCGATCGACCAGGTTGGGTGCGTCGGTCATCAGGCAAGCCGAGGTCTGGACCTTAGGGAAGGCGATCACATCCCGGATGCTGTCGCTTCCGCTAAGGAGCATCACGATGCGGTCCAGGCCGTAGGCCAGGCCGCCGTGGGGCGGGACCCCGTATTGGAACGCTTCCAGCAGAAAGCCAAAGCGGCGCCAGGCCTCATCCAGGGACATGCCCAGCAAAGAGAACATGCGCTGCTGCAAGGCCTGGTCGTGGATACGGATGCTTCCGCCGCCCAGCTCGGTGCCGTTGAGCACGATGTCGTAGGCGCGGGCCCGGACGGCGCCGGGGTGCGTCTCGAGCAGCGGAAGGTCTTCTTCCATCGGGCTGGTAAACGGGTGGTGCTTGGCCACAAAGCGCTGATCCTCTTCGTCGTATTCAAGCAGCGGGAATTCGGTCACCCAAACCAGCCGGTAGGTGTTAGGCTCGATTAGGCCGCGGCGGCGGGCCACCTCGCAGCGCAGCTGGCCCAACGCCTCGAGCACGACCGGCTCCTTGTCCGCGATAAAGAGCAGCAGGTCGCCTGTGTTCGCGCCGCTAAGCGCCTTCAGGGCCTCCAGCTGCTCCGGCGTGACAAACTTGGCGACCGGTCCGCGCGGTTCGCTGTCCAGCGCCAGCCAGGCCAGTCCTTTGGCCCGGTATGTCTTGACGTATTCGCCCAGGGCGTCGATCTCCTTGCGGGTCATCGCCGCTCCGCCGGGCACGGCGATCAGGCGCACGGTGCCTCCGGCAGCCAGGGTGTCTCCGAACACCTTGAACGCGCTTCCTGCCACCAGGTCGGAGACATCGGTCAGCTCCATGCCGAAACGCAGGTCCGGTTTGTCCGAGCCGTACCGGCGCATCGCCTCCGCATAGGTCAGACGGGCGATCGGCAGCTCGATCTCGATGTTCATGACCGTCCGGAACAGTTCGCTCAAGTAGCCCTCGTTGACGGCGATGACATCGTCGACATCGACAAAGGCCATTTCCAGGTCGATCTGGGTAAACTCTGGCTGGCGGTCGGCGCGCAGGTCTTCGTCGCGGAAGCAGCGCACAATCTGCATGTAACGGTCGTAGCCGGACAGCATCAGGAGCTGCTTGAACAGCTGCGGCGACTGCGGCAGGGCAAAGAACCGGCCCGGATAGACGCGGCTGGGCACCAGGTAGTCGCGGGCGCCCTCCGGCGTGCTGCGGGTCAGCATCGGAGTCTCGATCTCCAAAAATCCAGCTCGGTCGAAATAGTCGCGCGCCAGCTTGGCGACGCGGTGGCGCAAGACCAGCTTGCGCTGCATGTCCGGCCGGCGCAGGTCGAGGTAACGGTATTTCAAGCGCAACGCCTCGTTGGCCTGCACATTTTCCTCGATGTAGAACGGCGGTGTCTTAGCCTCGCTCAAGATGCATAGTTCCAGGACACGCAGCTCGACGCGCCCCGTCGCCATCGCCGGATTGGCGGATGACCGCTCCTGCAAAATGCCGCGGGCCGCCAGGACAAATTCGCTGCGCACCTGCGCCGCCGTGTCGCGCGCAGCCTGCGGGCAGCTGTCGTCAACCAGCAGCTGAATCTCCCCGCTGCGGTCGCGCAGCGTGATGAAAACCAGTCCGCCCAGATCACGCTGCTTATGGCACCAGCCCATCAGGACCAGTTCCTGGCCAATGGCCGCCTGGTCGATTTCCGCACAGCGGTGGGTGCGTTTGAGTCCTGTCATGTTTTCAGCCATGCTTGGCCTCCTGATCGTCGTTTCAGTATCTATGCTTCAAGCAAATGGTGTTCAAGCTGATCGAGCCGAACCTCGGTTTCAGCGCGTGTCTCCAGGTTGCGCAGCCGGCCAATGCCGCTGTCCGCCTCGTCGTCTCCCAGGACCAGCACGAAACGCGCCCCGCTCTTGCCGGCGTATTTCATCTGGGCCTTGAGGCTGCGGCCCATCAGGTCCGTTTCGACCGCCAGGCCAGCCTGGCGCAGCCGGAAGCAGAGGCGGCGGGCTTCGTCCTCGTGGTCGCCGGCGATCGCCACGAAAAGGACCGGGGATGGCGCGGGCGGTGTCTGGATCCCCTGGGCGTCAAGCTCCATCAGGAGCCGCTCCACGCCCAGAGCGAAGCCGATGCCCGGCGTCGGCGCGCCGCCGACTGTCTCGATCAGGCCGTCGTAGCGGCCGCCGCCGCAGATGGTGCCCTGGGTTCCGACATGTTCCGAAACAAACTCGAACACGGTGCGTGTATAATAGTCGAGGCCGCGCACGATCCGGCGGTCGATCACGTAAGGCAGACCCAGCACGTCCAGCTGGTGCCGCAGGCCGTCAAAGTGCGCCTGGCAGTCCGGACAGAGGTGATCGGCCTGAGCCGGCGCCTGGGCGGTGACCGCCTGGCAGCGCGCCTCTTTGCAGTCGATGATACGCAACGGATTGCGCACGAACCGGTCCTGGCAGTTGCCGCAAAGCTGGGGCAGATGCGGTTTGAGCCAGTCGCGCAGCAAGGTCTGGTAAGCTTCCCGGCAGACCGGGCAGCCGATGCTGTTGATGCGAAGCTTCGTTTCCGTAAGGCCCATTTGGGCAAAGAACAGCTGCAGCAGGCTGATCAGCTCGGCGTCGATCGCGGGACCGGCCGCCCCGATCGCCTCGCAGCCGAACTGGTGGAACTCGCGGTAACGGCCCTTCTGGACATTCTCATAGCGGAAAGCCGTGATCGCATAGTAGAGCCGGACCGGCGACGGCCAGGAGGCCATGCCGTTCTCGACGTAGCTGCGCACGACGCCGGCGGTGCCCTCAGGGCGCAGCGTCATGCTGCGGCCGCCCTTGTCGGGGAAGGTGTACATCTCCTTTTGCACGATGTCGGTCGTGTCGCCGACTCCGCGCTGGAACAGTTCCGTCTGCTCGAAGGTCGGCAGGCGAATCTCAGCATAGCCATAACGGCGGCAAACATCGGAGAAGACCTGTTCCGCGTGCTGCCAGGCAGCTGTTTCAGGCGGCAGCAGGTCCCGTGTTCCCTTTGGTGCCGAAAATTTCATGGGTCAGTCTCCTCACGCATGTTCCCTCCGGGCCCGAGCCTGGAGTTTACCTATTATACATCAAAAGTCTTGGTACCGATAGAGGAGCATCGCCAAAACGGCCGGCCCGGCGGTCTCGGCGCGCAGGATACGCTTGCCCAGCGTTACCGGCAAAATGCCGGCCGCGCGGGCCAGACCGACTTCATCTTCGGTCAGGCCGCCCTCCGGTCCGATGATCAGGCTGATCGAATGCGGCACGTCGCCGCCCTCCCCGAGCGCGGCACGCAGCGTGTGCGTCCGCTCGAGCTCCCAGGGGATCAGGGCCAGCGAGGCCGCGGCGGC
>JAAZFW010000158.1 GCA_012511525.1 Clostridiaceae bacterium | reverse complement strand
CCGCCAGCCCCACCAGGTGAAGCTGGATGCGGCCGGCGGTCTGGCCCGGCTGTTCGGCCCCGGGATCGAAGCCAACAGCAGCCATCACCAGGCGGTCTGCGATCTGGCGCCGGGATTTCGCGCGATCGCCTGGTCGGACGACGGCGTCGTCGAAGCCATCACCCATGAAACGCGGATTATTGAAGCGGTGCAGTGGCACCCGGAACGCATGCTCGGCAGACCGGGTTTGACAGACATGCTGCCCCTATTTAAACGCTGGATGTCGTTTTGCCGCCGCTGACGGAATAAGGAAGGAAAACGATCATGATGACCTTATGGTACCAGGAACCTGCCCGCCTCTGGACTGAGGCCCTGCCGCTCGGCAACGGCCGTATCGGCGCCATGGTGTTCGGCGATCCGAACCAGGAGCGGCTGGCCTTGAACGAGGACACGTTATGGTCCGGCACCCCCCGCGACTTGAATCCGAAGAACAAGGCGGACACCTATCGCCAGGTGGTCGAGCTGGCCCTGCAGCGCCGTTACCACGAAGCCCAGACCCGGATCGAACAGGAACTCACCTCCGGCTGGAGCCAGGCTTATCTGCCCCTGGGCGATCTGAAATTAAGTTTTACAGGTCCCGGTGTAAGCGGACCGGTCGACCGGTACCGCCGGCAACTGGATCTTGGCCAGGCGATCGCGTCTGTATCCTATGAACGGGGCGGCGTAGCCTACAGCCGCGAGGCTTTTGTTTCGGCGCCGCACCAGGTGCTTGTCATCCGCCTGACCGCGAACCGGCTGGCATCGATCGGGCTGGATCTGGAACTTGCAAGCCCGCTGCGCTCTAACAGCCAGGCACAGGGCGACACCCTCACCTTGAGCGGCGAGGCACCAGGCTTCCTGGAGCCGATCTACGGCCAGAACCAGGACAAGACCGTCACCTATTCCGAGAACCCCACCGAACGGGGCATCCGGTTTACGGCCCTGGTGCGGGCTTTGCCTGAAGGGGGCCAGGTCACGGCCGCGGAGGGGAAGCTGCAAATCCGTGCGGCCGATGCTCTGACGCTGCTTTTTGCCGTCAGGACCAGTTTCAACGGCTTTGCCAAACACCCGTTCCTGGACGGCGCGGAGCACGTGAAGGCTTGCCAGGCGCAGCTGGACGCGGCATCGGTGCTGCCCTATGCCGTGCTGCGCCAGGCGCATGTCGCCGATCACAGGGCGCTGTTTGACCGTGTCAGCCTCGAACTGGGCCGGTCTGAGCGCGAAGCCTTGCCGACCGACGATCGGCTGCGCCTGTTCCGCGATGATCCGGCCGACCCATCGCTGTACACACTGCTCTTCCAGTACGGCCGTTACCTCATGATCGCGTCATCGCGCCCGGGGACCCAGCCAACCAACCTGCAGGGGATCTGGAACCAGGAGGTGCGTCCGCCCTGGAATTCGAACTACACAGTCAACATCAACACGGAGATGAACTACTGGCCTTCTTTTTCCTGCAACCTGGCTGAATTGAACGAGCCGCTGGTCGCCATGCTGAAGGACCTGTCCCAGACTGGCCGGGTGACTGCCCGCGACGTCTACGGGGCACGCGGATTCACAGTTCACCACAACGTCGATTTGTGGCGTTTGTCTTCACCGGTCGGCAACCAGACCAAAGGCTGCGCGGCCTACGCGTTCTGGAATGTGGCCGCGGGCTGGATGTGCAGCCACCTTTACGAGCAGTATGCCTATACGCACGACCTGGACTTCCTGCGTCGGACAGCCTACCCGATCCTGCGCGAAGCCGCCCTCTTTTTCCTCGACATCCTGGTTGAGGACCATGACGGCACCCTGATCGTCTGCCCGTCCAGCTCGCCCGAAAACGCGTTTATCTACGAAGGAAAGCCCTGCAACATCGCGGCGACCGCGACCATGACCATGGCGGTCGTCCAGGAGCTGTTTTACAACTG
>JAAZFW010000157.1 GCA_012511525.1 Clostridiaceae bacterium | reverse complement strand
TTCAGTGCTCGCTGTGTCGTTGAGTGGCAATTTGCTGCCTTTTAATTTTCGCAGCATTTCGGTGTTTTCCTTTCAGAGTCGTCATGCCTTGAGGGATCTGTGTCATTTATACCTCTGACCTGTAACCCGCCATTTCGCATTCGTGTCACAATTGCTTTGCTTTTCACGCTATAATGGGTTTAACGGGCCTGCGGTACACCGCCGGCACTATTGACGAGGGAGCGTGGCTTATGATCTCCACCCAACTGATGAAACTTGCCGAGCAAAACGGCTGGAAAGTCAACAACAAGGAAGATAGCGTGTTCGGTGTCTATAACGGCTATCTCTTCACTGTTCTGGAAGGCAACCGGTTCAAAGCCTTCATCACGCCGGTCGCCGGCATCAGCCCGGCGGCGCTGGAGTCGGTCCTGGACTACCTGGAAAAACAGCGCAAAGGGCTCCGGCTGCACAGTTTCGAAGCCCACGATAATTTCCTCTGCGTCCGGATGGAGGAAGGACTGGTCAAGCTTGGTGCCGAACGGCTCGAAACCATGCTCGGTCAGCTTTCCGGCCTGCTGTCGCTGCAGGAGGTCTCAGCAGACGCCTGCGTGGTCTGCGGCAAACCGGCAGAGCGGCGCGGTCTTTATGTCGGGCTGTTCTGCCACCTGCACCCGGAGTGCGAAAACGCCGACATGGTCGATTTCACATCTGGAAACGACATGGCCGGGGAGATTGAAACATGAGCGCGCCGGGACCCGATCCGGCCAAAATCCGCGAACTGGCCGGCAGCATGGCGCGTTACCGTCCGGATATGGTGCGCGAGCTGGCCGCCCTATGTGCGATTCCCAGCGTTGCAGGGCCTTCTGAGGACGGGGCGCCGTACGGCCGCGAGACGCGGCGGGCGCTCGACCATTTCCTAGATCTGGGCCGGCAGCTGGGATTTCACAGTGTCAACCTGGACAACCGCGCCGGGTATGTCGAATTCGGCAGCGGCGAACACCTGGTCGCCGCGCTGTGCCACCTGGATGTCGTGCCGGCCGGCGACGGCTGGGACGGCGACGCATTCTCTCCGGTGATCCTGCCTGACCGCCTGATCGCCCGGGGTGCCGCCGACGACAAGGGGCCGGCCATCGCCGTGCTCTACGCGATGAAGGACCTCATGAACCAGGGCTTCAAGCCGCGCGGGCGCATCCGCCTGATCGTCGGCCTCGACGAGGAGCGGGGCAGCTCCTGCATGGCCCACTATGCCAGGACCGCCCAGTTGCCGGACGCAGGATTCACGCCGGACGCCGACTTCCCGGTCATCTACGCCGAAAAGGGACTGTGCTGGGTCACCTTCACGGTCACGGGCGGCCAGCCAGCCGGCGATCCGCTGCGCCTGGTCGCCGCCGAAGGCGGTGCCAGCCCGAACATGATCCCCGGGCGCTGCCGATTGACGTTTGACGGCCCATCAGGCCGCGAGGATGTCCGCTGCGACGGCGCGCTCGGCCATGCCAGCATGCCCTGGCTCGGCCGAAATGCCATCAGCCTGGCGATGCAGGAAGCGGATCGCCGTCTTGCCGAAGCTCTCTGCAGCCATCCCTTTGTCCGTTTTTACCAGCAGGCGATCGGGGACGACTGGCATGGCACCGGCCTTCATATCGCCCAGAGCGACGCATCCGGCCCGCTGACCTTTAACGCCGGCCGCTTGCACCTCGAAGAGGGCCGTGCCGTTCTGACCGCCGACATCCGGTATCCCGTATCCTGCCCGTTCGGGGAACTGGAGCAGCAGATGCGCGAAACAGCTGCCCGGCTGGGTGCCGTTGTCGCGATCGAAAAGAACATCCCGCCGCTGCACCTGCCCCGCGAATCGTTTGTCATCCGGACCCTGAACGCGGTCTATAACCGCCTGACCGGCTCCAATGCCGAACCGGTCGCGATCGGCGGCGGAACGTACGCCCGGACGATGCCGAACATCGCCGCGTTCGGCGCGGCCTTCCCCGGTCAGCCGGAAACGGCCCACCAGGCCGGCGAACACATCGAGATCAACGCCTGGCTGGCAAGTGCCGCAATCTACCGGCATGCGCTGGCTGAACTGGCAGCCCCGTCTCAGGATTTTTGATTCATGACCCGGCTGATCCCCGATCTGCACACGCTCAGGACACCGCGCCTCCTGCTGCGCGTCATCGGCGAGCAGGCCGCGTCGGATGTCCTGGACTACTATCGCCGCAACCGGCTCTTTCACCAGCCCTGGTTTCCCTCCAGGCCGGAAAGCCTGTTCACCTTGCGCCAGCAGCAGCAGAACCTGGCCGCGGAACGGGAGGATTTCCAGGCCGGGCGCGCGGTCCCCTTCTGGCTGTCGCTGCGCGAGGATCCAGCTCGGATCATCGGCCGGCTGGCGTTCACCCACATCATCTACGGCAGCTTGAAATCCGACTTCCTGGCCTGGCACCTCGACCAGGGCCAGGTTGGGCGCGGCCTGGCAACGGAAGCCGGCCAGGCCGGGATCCGCAGCATGTTCCAGGACTTCGGCCTGCACCGGATCGAAGCCGACATCCTGCCGGACAACGTCCGTTCGATCGCCCTGGCGCGGCGGCTCGGGTTCGAGCTGGAAGGCATCGCGCCCCGCTTTTTGCAGATCAACGGCCGCTGGCTGGATCACCAGCGCTATGTTCTGCTCTCGGATGGTCCGCTCTGGCCGGAAGGTCAGAAGACTTTTTCTTCAACTGGCCCATCTCCCGCAGGATCAGAACGGCAATGACGGCAAACGACGTGAAATCGGCGATCGGGCTGGCCAGCCAGACGCCTGTCAGACCGAGCCGGTTCGGCAGTATCAGGTAGAGCGGCAGCAATATGATCACCTGACGCAGCAAACTGGCCACGATCGCCGCGCGCGGCTTGCCCACACTTTGAAAATAGACGGTCGAAATCACCTGGAACCCGAGCAGCGGCAGCATGGCCAGGAAGATGCGCAGGCCGCGGGTACCGACGGCGACCAGGCCGGCATCGTCGATGAAGATGCGGATGATCGTCTGCGGAAACAGCTGGACCGCGAGGAAACCGGTTGTCACGATCGCGCTGGCCAGCAGAACGCCGAAGCGCCAGGCTTCGCGCACCCGGCTGAAGTTGCCCGCGCCGTAGTTGTAGCCGAGGATCGGCTGCAGGCCCTGGTTGATGCCCAGGATCGGCATGAAGAACAAGATGGTCACGCTGTTGATCACAGCCATCGCCCCGATGGCCACATCGCCCCCCGTCGCGCGCAGGGCGCGGTTGGCGAACACCGAAACCAGGCTGGCGGCCACCTGCATGGCAAAGGGGGAGATGCCGATGGACAGGATCTGGCCGACCGCCTTGGCCTTCAGGCGCATCAGGCGGATCTTTAGCTTCAGGTTGCTGCCGGCTCCGGCAAAATAGCTGAGCACCCAGACCGCCGAGACGATTTGGCTGATCACGGTGGCCAGGGCGGCGCCGCGCACCCCCATGTCCAGTCCGAAGATGAAAATCGGGTCGAGCACGATGTTGAGGCCGGCGCCCAGGATCTGGGTGGACGCCGAACGTCTCGGATTGCCCGCGCCGCGGATGGTGTGGTTCATGGCGAACCCGATCGTGTTGGGCATGGCACCCCAGAGAACGATCCGCATGTAGTCGGACGCGTATGGCAGCGTGGCCGGACTGGCGCCGGCCAGGAGCAGGACGGGTTCGAGGAACAGCTGTCCTGCCACGGTCAGGAGCGCACCGGCCGCCAGGGCAAGCGTGAAGCCGTTGGCCAGGATCCGCTCCGCCTCGTCATGCCGCTTCTCACCCAGCCGGATCGAGATCGAAGCCGTCGTCCCGATTCCGACCAGGAGCATAAATCCCAGCGCGACCATGGTCAGCGGGGTCGTCAGGCCGATGCCGGACATGGCGTTGACATCCTTGAGCTGGCCGATCCAGTAGCGGTCGACGACGTTGTACGTCGCGTTGACGACCATGCCGACAATCGCCGGGATGGCGTAGCGGATCACCAGGCGCGGGATGGCCTCTCCGGCGAGCTGCGCTTCGCGCGCGCGGCTGTCTTGCATGGTCGCCTCCTGACAGATGGCAGTAACCAGAAAAGAGGATGCTGATCACAAGCATCCTCTTTCGTGGTTGGTCAAACGGCTATGAGGAGAAATCAGAAATGATTGTCCTCGTAGCCTGGCGGGTTGATCGGCTCAACTTCCTTGATGCTGATGCTGATCCGGCGCGAGTCGTTGCTGACCTCGAGCACGCGGGCATCCACTTCCATCCCCTCGCTGAGCACTTCGTTCGGCTTGTTGAGGCGGACGTTGGCGATCTGGGAGATATGGCAGAGGGCATCGACGCCCGGGGCAATCTCCACGAATGCGCCGAAGGGGAACATGCGCACGACGGTGCCGCGCACGATCGAGCCGACCGGGAAGCGGCTTTCCACATCGTGGTACGGGTCATCCTCGGTTTTCTTGTAGCCCAGCGAGATCCGCTTGCGTTCCGGATCGAAATCCTTGACATAGACGTGGACGTTATCGCCGACGTTCACGACTTCTGACGGGTGACGAATCCGGTTCCAGGACAGCTCTGAGACATGGACCAGGCCATCGACGCCGCCGATGTCGACGAAAGCGCCGAAATCGGTCAGGCTGCGCACAACGCCGTCATACTCGTTGCCGACCGCGATCGAGGTCCACAGCTCATCGGCCTTGGCGCTGCGCTCCAGAGAGAGCAGGGCGCGGCGCGAGCCGGAAACCCGAAGGCGCTTCTTGTCCGGGTCAAACTGGGTGACCAGGATATCCAGCGTCTGGTTGCGATAGGGTTCGAGATCCTCGACGATTCCCATCTCCAGCTGGGTGCGGTGGATGTAAATATCCACGCCGCCATAGCTGGCGATGACGCCGTCCTTGACGACATTGACGACCTTGACCGAGATGGGGGTCTTGTCGTTATACGCTTCTTCGATCAGGCCCTTGTACTTGGTGAAATCGACGCGGGCTTTGGACAGGATGATTTCTTTGCCCATATCCGAATTGCGGATATTGCGCACATAGACATCGATTTCCTTGTGATTGGCTACGGCTTCATCAAGATCGAAATCGGGATCGCCATCGAATTCGTGACGCGGAATCCGCCCCTCAGATTTATCGCGAACATCGACATAGACATTCTCGTTGTCATAACGGATGATGGTGCCGCGAACCGTTATGCCGCGCTTGAGCTGGGGAATGTTGTCGATGAAATCCGTGAAGCTGATGTCGGATGCATCCTCGTGGTGTTCTGCCGGCGGTTCCGGTTCCTCTGCTGCGGGATCAGCCGGCGCTTCTTGAGCGACCGCCGCTTCTTCCACTGCCTCCACTGCCACGGCCTCGACCGCCTCGATGTCTTCCTGCCTTACTTCCTCTTGAACAGCCTTCTGAACCTCTTCTTCGATCTCCGGCTTGTTCTGCGTGACTTCTTGTTCAGTCATTGCCTGAATAACCTCCCTGATTATGCGTTCTGGCGTGGACGCGCCTGCGGTGATTCCGACAGTCAGATCCTCCAGGGATCTCTCCCCGATGA
>JAAZFW010000156.1 GCA_012511525.1 Clostridiaceae bacterium | reverse complement strand
TTGCCCTTGCAGTTGTCCAGCGCTTTGATGAATGCTCTTACATCCACATCGTGCATACTGAATAATCTCGCCATGTTCATTTCCTCCTTGCACCTTGATTTTCAAGGCTCTTGAGCTCACCCGAGCTCTTCATTTCATCTTCTGTTCTCTGCTTTCATTATACCTGAAAATGATGAATATGCAACTAATTTGCCGTTTGTCAATCCGTTAAATATTACAAAACTGATTCAATTATTTTGTGCATGTTCACAACTTCGGTAACGCTTGTTCCGAAATGCCCGACCGATGCAGCTGCAGGCCAGGCTGATCCTTCACGGCAACTTTGTTTTGTGGGTGAAAACAAACGGGATCGCCGGATCATGCGATCCGCATAGCTCTGCTCTCTTCTCCATCAGGATGCGCCTCGGCGGCAAAATGACCCCCTCATGCCGAGACAGCCGAGGTCAAGGTGTCAGTGTTCCTTTCTGCAACCGCCTGGCTGGCCGTTTGGACCGTCCTTGCACCACGGTTTTCTTCATAATCCTGGACGTCCTGGCGACGCCTCAGGTCTCCCATGCGGCCTTTTTTCCATAACCCTGGTCCTTGATGCGTACGCGTCTTTCAGCAGAGAATAGGTGAAAAAGCGCCGAATCGCACACTAAGACGGCTATCCGGTTGATTTTTGATTGATTTTTGCCGTTTGACCGCCCTTGACTTCATGAGAATTTTTGATAAACTGATACAGGCAACGCGCCGCTGTGGCTCAGAGGTAGAGCAGCTCACTCGTAATGAGCAGGCCGTGAGTTCGATTCTCACCAGCGGCTCCAGCTGAACCGTCCGGATCACCGGGCGGTTTTTTCATGCTAGCGCCCGGGCTGCCGCTACGGCTTCGAAGCGGATCTTTTCCTCGTCCAGCGTTTTGAGTTCGCGCTTTTCCATCAGCCAGCGGCCGGCGACCATCAGGGACTCGACATCGGATCCGGCCGCGCTGTAGACAAGCGCGGAGACCGGATCACCCAGCGGAGTCATGCCAGGGCTGTCGGTGCGCACCACCTGCAGGTCGGCCTGCCAGCCGGGCGCGATCCGGCCGCTGTCGGTAAAGCCCAGCGCCCTTGCGCCCTCGAAGGTCGTCATGGCCAGGATCTGCGGCGCTGGCAGCAGCGACGCGTCCTGCCGGGCGCCTTTGGCCAGAAACGAGGCCAAACGCATGTCACGGTAAAGGTCGAGGTTGTTGTTGCTTGCGGGGCCGTCTGTGCCGATGCCGACCCGTACGCCGCTTTGCAGCATGGCGGGGACATCGGCCAGCCCGCTGCCCAGTTTCAGGTTGCTGGCCGGGCAATGGGCCGCCAGGACAAGCGGATTGGCCAGCACGGCGCGTTCCCCCTCGTCGAGGTGGACGCAGTGGGCCGCCAGCGTTGGGGTCCGGAAAAAGCCGAAGTGCGCCAGCTGGGCCGCCGGACGGCGCCCGTAGCGGGCCAGACAATCCGCAACTTCCTTTTCGGTCTCCGCGATGTGCACCTGGACCGGGCAGTCCATCTGCCGGGCCATGTCGGCCAGCTGCGGATAGAGCGCTTCCTCATAAAGGTAGACCGAGTGAACCAAAAGCGAGACGCGCAGCAATCCCGAAGGGTGTTGGCCGAGCTGGCGCAGGTTGCGCCCGAGCAGGTCGGGATCGGGATGCTTCTGCCCGTCCGGCCCTTCCCGTTTGGCGTCAACCGACAGGTTCAGACGAAAACCAGCGTCGAGCGCGGCCCGGGCCGTCTCCTCGTGGTCATAGTACATGTCGGCAGACAGCCCGGTACCGGATCGGATCATCTCAGACAGGGCCAGGCGGCTGCCGGCGGCTACCAGAGCCGATGTCAGGCGCGCTTCGCGGGGGAAGATCGCCTCGAACAGCCAGCGATGCAGCGGCAAATCGTCCGCGGCGTTGCGCAGCAAGGTCATGGCCATATGGTTGTGCGTGTTGGCCAGAGCAGGCAGCAGCAGGCGGTTCTGGCCGCTGATCACCTGGTCCGGTTCCCTGCCGAGAGCGCTTCTTGCTGCCGATTCGGTCGGGCTGACCGCCGCGATCCGGCCGTCTTTGACGGCAACCCAGCTGTGCATCCGGCAGCCGACCTTGCCGGTTTCGTCGGCGCTGACAACCGAAATATCACAAAACAAAAAAGTATGGGTCATGGGACGTTTCCTTTCAGTCCAGCTGCCAGTGATCCAAGTAGTGCCGCTGATCATCGCTCAGCTGATCCGTCTTTTTGTCCAGGATCTCGAGCAGCATGCTGGCCACCTGATTATCCAGTTCGGCCGGCAGGTCATGCACCCCGATCTTGAGCTGGCGGCCTGCGCTGGCCAGGTACAAGATGCCTGATGTCTGCAGCGCAAAACTCATGTCCATGATCTCGGCCGGGTGGCCGTCTCCGGCGGCCAGGTTGACCAGCCGCCCCTCAGCCAGCAGGTGGATGGTGCGCCCGTCAGTTTGGCGGAAGGCCGTGATGCCCGGGCGGGCCTGCTCGATGGATACGGCGCTCTCGCGCAGCTGGCGCACATTGACTTCGACATCAAAATGGCCGGCGTTGCACAGGATCGCGCCGTCTTTGAGCCTGGCGAAGTGTTCTATCGTCATAACGTCACGACATCCTGTTACGGTGACGAAGCAGTCGCCCAGCGGCGCGGCGTCGGCCATGGGCATTACATCGTATCCCTCCATCAGGGCCTCGCAAGCCTTGACAGGATCAATTTCCGTCACAATGACCCGTGCGCCCAAACCTCTGGCACGCAGCGCGACCCCTTTGCCGCACATGCCGAATCCCGCAACGACGACCGTTTTGCCGGCGACCAGCAAATTGGTCGTGGCCATGATCGCCGTCCAGACCGACTGGCCGGTGCCGAAACGGTTATCGAACAGGTGTTTGCAGCGCGCGTCGTTGATCGCGATCACGGGATAGAGCAGTCGCCCTTCCCGCTCCAGGCTGCGCAGGCGCAGCAATCCGGTGGTCGTTTCCTCACAGCCGCCGATCAGGTGGGCGGCCTTGTCGCGCTCGCTGCTGTGCAGCAGCTGGGCCAGGTCGCCGCCGTCGTCGATCACCAGGTGGGGTTCAAAGGCCAGCACCTGGCGGAGATGCTCGCGGTATTCCGCCTCCCCCACACCGTGACGGCAATAGACGGCAAGGCCGTCTGCCGCCAGTGCGGCTGCCACGTCGTCCTGGGTCGACAGCGGGTTGCATCCGGTCAGGGCGACATCGGCGCCGCCTTTCACCAGCGTCTTGGCCAGGCAGGCCGTCTTGGCTTCGACATGGACGCTGATCGCGACGCGCAGCCCGGCCAAGGGCTGTTCTGCTTCGAGACCGGCGGCCATCCGGCGAAGGACCGGCATGTGTTCCCAGGCCCAGGCGATCTTACGCCGGCCGGCCTCAATGTCGGCGCCGGCGGCGACGATGCTGGGTGTTCGTTTGGATGGGTTCATGGGAGAGCCTCCGTCTTTTTGCATTCGGTCCTGGCCAGAATGGCCGACAGCAGCCGGATCGTCTTGTCCGCAGCCTGGGCGCCGACCTGCATGACGTCCGCGTGCGTCAGGGGGACATCGAGGATCCCGGCCGCCATGTTCGTGATGCAGCTTAGTCCGAGCACCTTCATGCCGCCGTGGGACGCCGCGATCGCTTCGGGGACCGTCGACATGCCGACGGCGTCCGCCCCCAGGGCGGCCAGCGCCCGGATCTCGGCCGGTGTCTCATATTGCGGGCCGCGGCACCAGCAGTAGATGCCCTGGTGCAGCGCGATGTCCTGCTCGGCCGCGCAGCGCAGGGCGAGCCGGCTCCATTCCGGATCGTAAACATGGGTCTGGTCGGGGAAACGCGGTCCGAAGCGGTCCAGGTTGGCCCCGCGCAGCGGCGACTCGGCCAGCAGGCCGATGTGGTCCTGGATCAGCATCAGGTCACCGGGCTGAAACGACCGGTTGACGCCGCCGGCGGCGTTGGTCAGGAGCAATCGCGAAACGCCGAGGTGCTGCATGACCCGGATCGGCAGCACGACATCGCGCATCGGGTGGCCTTCGTAATAATGGAAACGCCCCTGCATGACCGCGACCTGGCGGCCGCTCCAGCGGCCCAGGACGAGGCGCCCTTCATGGCCCGGGACAGTCGCCCGGGGGAACCCCGGGATCTCGTCGTAGGGCAGTATGTGCGCGTTTTCGACTTGCCCGGCCAGCGCGCCCAGGCCTGAGCCGAGCACAAGCAGCACATCCGGGATTGTCTTAAGCGCACGCCGCACCGCCTGGGCAGCCTGTTCGATTCTGTCTTCGTCGTTTCGTTCGGTCATCTGAATGGATCTCCCGTTGGATCAGGGACTGTTAAGAAATTTAGCAGCTCTTTTCTGCGAAAGATTGACGAGGCTGGTCTATCTCTCGTAGAACCTATAGAGCTGCTTATTGATGAACAGTCCCTTAGCTGTCCCGTCCGCAGCAGTTCTTGTACTTTTTGCCGCTGCCGCAGGGGCAGGGGTCGTTGCGGCCGACCTTGGCCGCATCGCGGCGGATTGGCGCGGCGGGGCGGCTGGCAGGCGCCTGGGCCGCCTGTTTCGGCCTTTCCTCAGCCGGTTTGGCATCGCTCAGGGCCGACGCGCCTTCGGCGTGGCCGGCGGTCAGGTTGCGCGCGACGCTTTGGCGGTTTAAAACTGCTTCCTGCTTGAAATGGGCCCGCATCATCAAGCGGACGGCGTCTTCCTGGATCGCGCGCGTCATCGCCTCGAAAAGCTCGAAGCCCTCGCGGCGGTACTCGACGATCGGGTCATGCTGGGCATAGCCGCGCATGCCGATGCTGTCGCGCAGGTCGTCCATGACGTCGATATGGTCCATCCACTTGCTGTCGACGGTGCGCAGCAGGACGAAACGTTCCGCTTCGCGCATCAGGTCCGGCGATGCGAACTCCTCCTGGCGCGCCTCGTAGCGGGCCAGGGCCTCTTCGGTCAGTTCACCGGTCAATGTTTCCGCGTCCAGGCCCTTGCGGGCGTCCGCGAGCTTCTTCAGGGCCGGAAGCGGCCCGAACAGGTCCTCGATGCGCGCCTGCATGGCGGCGACGTCCCATTCCGTCGAATTGGCGCGGCCCGCGCAGAAATCGAGCATCGTCTCGCGCATCAACTGGCTGATCATCTTGAGGTAGGTGCCGTGCAGGTCCTCCCCTTCCAGCACCTGGCGGCGCTGGCCATAGATAATCTCGCGCTGCTTGTTCATGACGTCGTCGTATTCGAGCACGTGCTTGCGGATGCCGAAGTTGCGGCCTTCGACGCGTTTCTGGGCCGATTCGATCGCGTTGGAGAGCAGCTTGTTCTCGATCTCCATATCCTCTTCGACGCCAAGCGTGGCGAAGATGCGGGTCATGCGCTCTCCGCCGAACAGGCGCATCAGGTCATCTTCGAGCGACAGGTAGAACTTGCTGCAGCCGGGGTCGCCCTGGCGACCGGAGCGGCCGCGCAGCTGGTTGTCGATCCGGCGCGACTCGTGGCGTTCCGTGCCCAGGATGTAGAGCCCGCCGACTTCGACGACCTGCTGGTGCTCGGC
>JAAZFW010000155.1 GCA_012511525.1 Clostridiaceae bacterium | reverse complement strand
GTCTGGGAGGTCGAGAGCATCACCGATACCTTTTTATCCATGGCGACGTCCTCGTTCACCATCGGCGGCGCCAGCACCGTCTACCGCTACACCTTCGATGCGGCCGGAACTCTGCTGAGCCAGGAGAAAACTGAAATCGCGGCGCCGTTTCGCAAGTAGCCCGCCGCGTTGCGCGGCCCGGCGAGGCTTGCTACAATAAGCCTATTGACGGTCACGAAACCCGTGTCAAGAAGGAGGCAGGCCGTGATCAAGGAACTCAACCATATCGGCATCCGGGCAGGCGACTTCGAAAAGACGCTCGATTTCTACCAGCAAACACTGGGCGGCACGATCATCCGCGACAGCCGCTCACTGGACGGCAAAAGCCGTTTCGTCTACATCCAGCTTGGCGACGGCGTCATCGAACTTTTGAGCAGCAAACCGGGTGAAACCAACCTGGGGTTGCAGCATGTCGCCTTTCTCGTCAACATGGACCTGAACCAGGCCTACGAAGCGCTGCTGGCGCAAGGGCTAGTCTTCACCGTTCAGCCCCGGCTGGCCGGATCCGGCAACGGTTACCTGGCCTTTTTCCGCGAGCCCGGCGGCGCCGTTTTCGAACTGATCCAGCGCGAGGAGAACATCCGCATCCCGGACCTCAAGAACGATGTCCTGCTTGCTTTTGCTTCCAGCACGATCGAGGTATCACCGGACGCCTTTGAACCGTGCGCCGCTTTTTACCGCGGCCCGATGGGCTTTTCCGCCGGTCCGGTCAACGAGACAGTCCGGGGCCGGGTGCAGCATTTCCGGCACGGCCGCGATACGATCGAACTGGCCGAAGGAACGGCGAATCCGCCCCTGACCCGGCTGACCTTCCAGGTTGCGAGCTGTTCGGCCATGCGCGACCGTCTGCTGGAACAAGGCCTATCCTGCGACATGAGCCAGGCATCTGCCGAAAGGATCCTCGACGCGGTCGGGCCGGACGGCGTCCTACTTCGTTTCGTGGAAACGCCGGTCTAGAAGTCAGTTTGCAAACAACGCGTCCAGGCTGACCTGAAGGCCCGGGAAACAGGCCGACTCCAGAACCGCCGAACCGACAAACGGCCGGCAATCGGCAATATCGTTATCGGCAAACGTATACAGGAGGGCTGTTTTCCGCTCCGGGTCGATCAGCCAGTATTCCCCGACCCCGGTTTGCATGTACAAGTCCAGCTTTTTCAGCATGTCCTTGCGCCGGGTCGAGGGCGAGCTCACTTCGACGATCAGGGCCGGCACGCCGTGGTATTTGCCCTGGGCGTCGATCTTGTCGCGGTCGCAGATCACCAGGATGTCCGGCTGGACGACGTTGATGTTCGTTTCGCTTTTAAACAGCGTCACATCAAACGGCGCGAACAAAGGCCGGCAGTCTTTGCCTTTAAACCAGTTGTAGAACAGGACATACAGTTCGCTTAAGGCCGACTGGTGCGCGTACATCGGTGATGCGAGCAGGTATACCTCGCCGTCGATCAGCTCATAACGTTCTTCGCTGGTTTCGACCAGATCGAGGTACGCCTCATAGGACATTTTTTCCGGGACCCGATTGATTTCTGCCGCGCTGTCCCTAAGCAGCAGCGGCTCGTTGCAGGGCACCAGCCGGGCAACGGCCTTTCCGTTCTTGGTGATCGTCACGGGATCGTTCTGCAGCGCCTGCTTGAGGTATTTGCCGAAGCTGTTCTTGATTTCTGTCGCCGATACATACACGGTCAACACCTCCC
>JAAZFW010000154.1 GCA_012511525.1 Clostridiaceae bacterium | reverse complement strand
GTCTGAACTCGACTGCGGCGAGTCCGGAACGACCTTGCGATTGCTTGTCCCGGTCAGCGCGGCCCTGCCGGCCACGCGGCGCGCCGACCCGCTTTGCTTTACCGGACGCGGCCGTTTGCCGGTCCGGCCTCTTCGCGAATATGAAACGATCCTGGGTTCAGCAGGCGTCCGGCTGCAGTTTCCCGTCGGCATGTCTTTGCCTTTGACCGTCAGCGGCCGTCTCGAACCGGGCGATTTCGACGTGCCCGGCCACATCAGTTCGCAATACGTGTCGGGGTTGCTGCTGGCTTTGCCGCTGCTGGAAAAGCCGTCACGGATCCGATTGACCTCGCCCCTGGAATCCGCCCCGTATGTCGCGATGACGATTCGGACGCTCGAGCGATACGGTATCCAGGTCAGCGTGACCGCTGACGGCTTTGCCGTCGCGGCGCCCCAGCCGTACTGCGCCGCGGACTACACGATCGAGAAAGACTACTCGCAGGCGGCCTTCTGGCTGACGGCCGCATATGGGGGCGCGCCGCTGACCGTCAGCGGTCTGTCCGCGGAGACGGCCCAGGGCGACCGGGCGATTGTCGCCTGGCTGCGCCGCCTGGCCAATGGACAAACAGAATACGAGATTGACGCAGCCCAGATTCCCGATCTGGTGCCGATCCTTTCCGTCGCGGCCTGCCTGACGAAGGCCAAGACCCGCATGGTCCGCGCCGGACGGTTGCGTCTCAAGGAAAGCGACCGTCTTGAGGCGACTGCGTCGTCGCTCAGGGCTATCGGGGCGGTTATCGAGGCGGACAGCGATAGCCTGACCATCCATGGCGGCCGGCCGCTGACCGGCGGCCAGGCCGATGCCTGCGGCGACCACCGCATCGCCATGGCCCTGGCGATTGCCGCCCTGTTCAGCCAAAACGGTGTGCTGATCCGCGGCGCTGAGGCTGTGCGCAAATCGTATCCGGACTTTTTCCGGGAAATGAAGCGATTGGGAGGTGACATCCATGAGTTCCATGTGGGGGACAACCCTGAAGATCAGCTTGTTTGGTGAGTCGCATGGACCGGCTATCGGCGTCGTTATGGACGGTTTGCCATCCGGTTGTCCGATCGACCTGGAACAGGCGGCCGTTTACTGCCGCCGGCGCGCGCCGGGCCGGACCCCCTGGTCGACGGCACGCCAGGAAGACGACCTGGCGGAAGTCTTGTCGGGCCTGTACCGCGGCCGGACCAGCGGGACGCCGCTGACGGCGATCATCCGCAACCGGGACACGCGCTCCGCCGATTATGAGGCATTGCAGCAAAGGCCCAGGCCCGGGCATGCCGACCTGACCGCGCGCCGCCGCTACGGCGGTTTTCAAGATCCGCGCGGCAGCGGCCATTTCTCGGGACGGTTGACCGCGCCCCTGACTTTTGCCGGTGCCGTCTGCAGCCAGATCCTGGCGCGGTACAACATCCGCACGGCAGCTCATATCTGCCAGAGCGGCGCGGTCAAGGACCAGCTGTTTGATCCGCTATCCTGTGATCCGGCCCAGTTGGACGCGCTGGCCGGCCGCGATTTTCCGGTTCTGGATGCGGCCAGCGGTACCCGCATGGCAGACGCGGTCCTGGACGCCGCGGCATCCGGCGACTCGCTGGGCGGGGCGATCGAGGGCGCTGTTTTCGGCTTGCAGGCCGGACTGGGGGACCCGATGTTCGACAACCTCGAATCCCAGCTGGCCAGCCTGCTGTTCGGAATCCCCGCAGTCAAGGGCGTGTCCTTCGGCGCCGGGTTCCAGGCGGCGGGCATGCGCGGGTCAGAATTCAACGACAGGCCCGTGATGAACAAAAATGAGATCACGTTTCTTGGCAACAACAGCGGCGGTGTCATCGGCGGCATCAGCACCGGTCAGCCGATCCTGTTCCAGGTTGCGGTGCGTCCGCCCGCGTCGATTGGCCGCGAACAGCAGACCATCGACCTGGTCAGCGGCGAAAATGCTGTTCTGGCCGTACGAGGCCGCCACGACCCCTGCATTGTGCCGCGGGCGGTGCCTGTCGTTGAGGCGGCTGCCGCGATTTTTGCCCTGGATGTGCTGCTGGGCGCGAGGCGGTGGTCACATGATTGATTTTGGCCGCCTGCTGCTGCTTAACGGTCCCAACTTGAATATGCTGGGCAAGCGGGATCCGCGCCAGTACGGCACCTTCACCTTGGCCGATGTCGAAGATGCGACCCGCCAAACGGCCGCTGGCTTAGGGTTTGGGCTGGACTGCTATCAGACCAACCACGAGGGCAGCCTGATCGATACGATCCACGCGGCTATGGGGCGCTATGACGGGATCCTGATCAATGCCGGCGCTTGGACCCACACCAGCTACGCTTTGCGCGACGCCCTGGAGCTGACCGGCCTGCCAGTTGTTGAAGTTCACATTTCCGACATTTACCGGCGTGAGCCGTTCCGGCGCATCTCGGTTATCCACGAGGTTTGCCTGGACCAGGTGGTCGGGCTTGGCCTTGACAGCTACCGGGTGGCGGCGGAAAAACTCTGCCATTATCTGAAAGGACGACAAGACCATGAAGGATCCGGGGACGAAACCTGATCTGAACGCGCTGCGCCAGGAAATCGACGCCGTCGATAAAGCATTGATCGGCCTGTTCAACCG
>JAAZFW010000153.1 GCA_012511525.1 Clostridiaceae bacterium | reverse complement strand
GGTTTCGCCGCTCTATGACGCACTTTATCGGGACGGCCTGATCAACGACTCTTTCGGCTGCCACTTTTCCTGGGACGCCAGTTACGGGTTTCTGGCCTGCGGCGGTGAATCCGAAAAGCCGGCCGAGGCAGCCAAACGATTGCGGGAGGGCCTGGCCGCAGCCTGCCGGGACGGGCTGGATGAGCTGATCTTCGCGGCGCAGAAACGCGCCGCCGCCGGCGAGATGGTCCAGGCGCTTGATTCGGTCGAGCACGGCGGCATGGTCCAGGCCCGCGCCAGCCTGCTGCCTGTCGACCTCTTCGATTATCCGTCCATCTATGATAAGATTGATCCCGTACAAGCGTTAAGCCAGCTGTCTTTTTTGGCCGATCCTCAGGCCTATGTGACAGCTCTCGTGACACCCCGGAGGTGAAAAACCGCCATGCAGCCTGATTTTCTTGTCGATTTCCCCGGTCTTGGCATCCATGACCTGCCGGTCAACCGGGTCGCATTCGAGCTGTTCGGCCGATGGCCGGTCTACTGGTACGGCCTGTTGATCGCATTTGCGCTCGTGCTGTGCCTCCTGCTGGCGATGCGGCAGGCTCCAAAATTTTCACTGACGCCGGACGATGTCATGGATACGTTCATCGTGATCATCCCGCTGATGATCGTGATGGCGCGCTTGTTTTATGTCGTGTTCGAATGGGAATACTTCTCCCAGGACCTGCGGCGCGTGTTCAGCACCCGCGACGGCGGATTGGCCTTTTACGGCGGTGTCATCGGCGGCGTGATCGCGATCATCGTCATTACGCGCGTCAAGAAAATTTCTCTGGTCCGCCTGCTTGATTTTTTCGCCGTGTATGTCCCGCTGGGACAGGCGATCGGACGCTGGGGCAATTTTTTCAACCAGGAGGCGTTCGGCACCAATACGACGCTTCCCTGGGGCATGTACAGCAACCAGACCGACTATTACCTCCAGTATGTCACTCGGGTGACCGGCCTCAACCCAGACCTGCCGGTGCATCCAACCTTCTTCTACGAATTTGCCGCCAACCTGCTGATTTTTTTCTGGCTGCTGCGCGTACGCAAAAAGAGCACGTTCCCGCTGCAGACGACCTTGTGGTATCTGCTGCTGTACGGCATGGTCCGCTATTTTGTCGAGAGCATCCGCACCGACCCGCTGGTGATTGGGAATACCGGCATCCGGATCTCGATGCTGCTTTCCGCCCTGATGGTCGTCGGCTCGATTGTCTTTTTGATCGTCTTAAAGCGCCGTCAGATGCGATTGGAGCTGACGCGCGCCCTGTCAGCTGACGACAGCGAAACCTCTGCTGAACCGGCCCCTGAGGACAGCGAGGATGCATCGGCAGACTTTGTCGCCATCGAGGACGAGCTGCCGGCCAAACCGGCAGATCCGGATAAGCCCGCGTCACCCTGATGGCCCGAACCGGATTTGAACAACTGAAAAGGCAGACCTATTTCCGTATCCTGGACTACTGGCTGTTCATTCCAGTGCTCCTTTTAGCCATGATCGGGCTGTACGTCTTAAGCCACGTACTCGCGGACGGGTTCGGTGATGCCTACCCGATGAACCTCTACCGCCAGGCCGGCGCCGTCCTGGCCGGCATCCTGCTGGCCCTGATGCTCAGCGTCATCGAGGTGCCGACCATGCGCCTGATTGCCTGGGGGGTTTACGGGGTCAGTGTGCTCCTGCTCGTCTATGTGCTGGTCGACGGCTATACGATGGTCGACACGTGGGGCGCGGACAGCTGGCTTGACCTTCCGCTGATCGGCTCTTTTCAGCCGTCGGAACTGGCCAAGATCGGCCTGGCCATGGCTTCGGCCTATGTCTTCGAATGGATGAGTACGCCGAGCCGGATCTGGAAAGGCATGGCAGTCCTGGCGGCGATGTACGGTGTTCCCTTGCTGCTGATCTTGAAACAACCGGATTTCGGTACGGCCATGGTCATTATCTTCATGTTTGTCTGCGTCGTGTTCGTCTGGGGGATTCGCTGGCGTTTCGTGCTGCTTGGCCTGTCGGCCCTGGTTGTGGCCGTCCCGCTGGCCTGGTTTTTCTATTTTGACACCTTTCAGAAAAACCGCATCCTGACCTTTCTTTATCCCGGGCACGACCCGGCCGCGTCCTACAACCTGATGCAGGCCCGGCGCGCGATCGCCTCCGGCGGCCTGGCCGGCAGCCTGCGCGAAACGCCGGTGCATGTGCCGGTCAAGGAAAGCGATTTCATTTACACCGCGGTGTCGGAACACATGGGGTTCATCGGCACGACGGCGCTTCTGATCCTGGTTTTTTTCTTCCTGACCCGCGCCTTGTATGTCGCGTCCAAGGTCCATACGCACCGGCTGTCCTCGGCCCTGATCCTGGTCGGTCTGACCGCCGGGCTGGCCTTCCACTTTATCGAGAATCTGGGCATGTGCGTGGGCCTGCTGCCGATCACCGGCATCCCGCTGCCGTTCATCAGCCTGGGCGGCACCGCCATGATTGTTAATTTTTTCGCCATCGGTGTCATGCTGAGCATCTCCATCGACCGTAACCTGAACGCAAAATAAGCAGCGGCCAAAGCCGCTGACCGCACGGACCCGTCCGGTTTCCCGCCAGAAACCTGACGGGTTTGTTACATTTGCGTGACATTGCGATGTTCAATCCCGGCTCGATTGCATTCTGTTCGGTTTGCGTGTAAAATGACAATCAAGTGGTGAAATGTAGCAAAAAAAGGATTAACAGTGGGTAATCGTGGCGCTAATTGCGGCGCGGACAGGGAGGTGAGGACATGGCCCGTTTTACACACACCATCGACGCCAAGGGACGTGTCTTTGTACCGGCACGCCTGCGCGGCACGATCGGGGCTTCTCTGGTTGTGACACTCAGCCTGGACGACGGCTACCTGTCCGCGTATTCCCCGGAGCAGTTCACCCTGATCCGCGAACAGCTGGGCCAGCTGTCAGGCACGGACCCCCAGGTCCGCCGCCTGAAACGCCTTTTGATCGGCGAGGCCATGACCTGCGAACTGGACAGCCAGGGCCGCATCTCGGTCAGTGACGAGCTCTGGTCGCATATTCAGGTCAGACGCGGCGACGAAATCTGCTTCATCGACATGATCGACAAACTCGAGATCTGCGCCAAGACCTTCTACGACGAACAGAAGGAGGAGCAGGGCTCGCTGGCCGGCGTCGACCTGACACGTTTCGATGTCAAGGGATTGTGAGTTCGGCCACCAGAGCGTGCTCGCCGCGGACGTGCTTCGCCTGCTGCAGGTCCGTCCGGACGGCTGCTACGTCGACTGTACGCTCGGCGGCGGCGGCCATGCCGCCTCGATTCTGGACGGACTTGGTCCGGACGGCCTCCTGATCGGCATTGACCGGGACCGTGACGCGCTCGAGGCGGCCAAGAGCCGCCTGCAGGGCCATCCCAGCCCGGCCCAACGCATTCTGGTGCACGCCAACTTCAGCGATTTGGCTCAGATTATGGCCGGGCAGGGAAGACCTGCTGCCCAGGGCATCCTGGCTGACCTCGGGGTTTCCTCGTGGCAGCTGGACCAGGCGGAACGCGGCTTCAGCTACCATGCGGACGGGCCTCTGGACATGCGCATGGACCAGGCCGATACGCTGACCGCCGCCGGGATCGTCAACACCTGGCCGGCCCATGAGATCAGCCGCATCCTCGCGGATTACGGTGAAGAGCGCTATGCCGGCCGGATCAGCCAGGCGATCGCGGCAAGGCGCCAGACCCGGCCTTTCACCAGCACGGCGGACTTGGCCGCCCTGGTCAGCCGCGTGATGCCGGCAGCGTCAAAACGCGAAGCCCAGCATCCGGCCCGGCGCACCTTCCAGGCCTTGCGCATCGCCGTCAACAACGAACTGGGCGCCCTGGAAATGCTCCTGAGAGATGCTCCGGGCCTCCTGGCGGAAAACGGGCGGCTGTGCGTCATCACCTTCCATTCTCTGGAGGATCGCCTGGTCAAGCAGGCCTTCAGGCTCCTGGAAAACCCCTGTATCTGTCCGCGCGACTTCCCGGTCTGCACATGCGGCCGCCGTTCGGCCGGACAGGTTGTCACCCGGCGTCCTGTGACGGCCGACAGCGAAGAACAGAAAAACAACCCGCGCGCCAGAAGCGCACGCCTGCGCTGCTTCGAAGCGCACGCGCCGACAGTATGAACGGAGGGACCCCTATGCCTGCTTTCGATGGCAACCTGGCCCTGAAACGGATCGTGAAAAGCACCAGCCGGCCGGCCACCCGCCCCGCATGGGAGACGGAGACGATCAAAACGCGCCGGATACCGGTCAGTGCGACCCCGGACGCCGATCAGATCCTGAAGCAGCGTACCCTGGCTGTCCGGCGCGCGCTGTCCCGGCGCCGCCTGCGCCTTTTGGCCACGATGGTTTTCCTCGTCCTGTTCACAGCCGGCACGTTCGGCGTGATGGTCTATCGGCAGGCGAAGATCCTGGAACGGAACTTTGCGGTTGTCGCCATGGAGCTGGAAATTCAGAAAAACCAAAAAGAGAGCGGCCAGATCCGGGAAGCACTGGCGCAGCAGACCAACCTGGACGAGATTCGCAAACAGGCGATCGCCAGGCTGGGCCTGCAGGATCCGGCCCGCAGCCAGCAGGTTGCCGTCAACGTTCCGGATACAGACCGGATTGTCTTTGTCCGAGACGGGTCAGGCGCGTCGGACGACGCTTACCTGAACGGTGTCTTCGCCTCGATCGAGCAATATTTCAAGACGATCAGCATCGGCGTTCAGGGCGACTGACGTGGCCAGGGAACCGTTTCGCGACACGCGCTGGCAGAAAAATAGCCGGCCGCGGCCTGTCCGGGCCGCCGCAGTCTCCGGCAAAAGGACCCGCCGGCCGCGCCGTAAACCGAGCCGGCGTCCCGGCATCGTCTTTTTCGGCATCCTGCTTTGCCTGTTCGCGGCCGTCTTGCTTTACCAGCTCTACCAGATCCAGATTGTCGCTTACGCGGCCAACGCCGAAAAGGCGGCTGCGCTCCATTATGACAAGGTCGTCGAAGAGCCGCGCCGCGGCACGGTATACGACCGCAACGGCGTCGAGCTGGCGGGGACAACCTATGTGCACCGGATCGGCATCACCCCCAAGGACCTGTATTCGATCAAGAAGGACATTTCCGACGAGACCATAGCCGCCGGGATTGCCGAAGCCCTCGAACTGGATATCGAACACGTTCGGACCGCGATGGCCAAGAAGGATGCGCCCTATCTGCAGCTGGCCAAGGACGTTCCGCGGGCGCAGGCGGAGAAGCTGCGCGCCTTCATCAAGGACAACACGCTGGGCGGCATCCGCATCGACACGGAGGCGAGGCGCTATTACACCAACGGCAGCCTGGCCAGCCAGGTTCTGGGCTTTTGCCGCTATGACGAAGGCCGGCTGGTCGGCCAGCTGGGCATCGAGCTGCAGTTCAACAGCCTGCTGACGGGTCAGCCCGGTTACACGTATGTCGAACGCGACAACTACGAGAGCCAGGGCAGCCTGCCGTTTTCCGTACCGACCAGCCTGAGGGCCCAGGACGGGCAGAACCTGGTCCTGAACCTCGATATCAACATCCAGACGATCCTCCAGGAGGAGCTGGCGTCAGCCGTCAGCTTGTACGAGATCCAGGAAGGCGGCAGCGCGATCGTCATGGACCCGTATACCGGTGCCGTGCTGGCGATGGCCTCCTGGCCCTACTTCGACTCCGGCAACCCGACAGCCTGCCCGCCCGGTCAGGACCCAAAAACCTGGGACGACCAGAGCAAGGACGCCATCGAGTACTTATCCGGCCAGGTCTGGCGCAACCGCGTCATTTCGGACACCTATGAACCCGGCTCGACGATGAAGTCGCTCACGGCCGCGATGGCGCTCGAGGAAGCGCTGGTCCACGAGAAATCGACCGTCACCTGCCGGCCGCTCAAGCTGTTCAACTGGACGATCAACTGCGTCCGCCACGGCGGCCACGGCGATGAGACCCTGGAGATGGGGTTCTGGCGTTCGTGCAACCCGGTCTTCGCCCAGCTTTCCCTGAGCCTCGGGGTCGAGCGTTTCTATACGTATATCCGCAGCTTCGGCCTGATGGACAAAACGGGCATCGACCTGCCGGCCGAAGGCCAGGGCATCCTGCACAGCCAGCCGACCGAGCTGGATATGGCGACCTTGTCCTACGGCGAATCCTCGACCGTGACGCCCCTGCAGCTGGCAGCCGCTTACAGCGCCTTTGCCAACGGCGGCAAGCTGGTGCGGCCCGCGATCGTCAAATCGGTGACGGACAGCGCCGGAGACCTGGTCAAGGATGTCAAGCCGGAAACGGTCCGCCAGGTGATTTCTGAAACGACGGCGGCGCGCATGCGCAGCCTGATGGAAGGCGTTGTGATGAACGGGACCGGTTCGCCGGCCTACGTCGAAGGATATGCCGTTGCCGGCAAGACCAGCACATCGACCGATGATTTCGGTGACCACACCTTGTCTTTTGCCGCGCTGGCCCCTGCTGACAACCCGGAAATTGTGGTTCTGATCGTCCTGAACAAGCCCGTCGACAAAGAACTGACCTCCAAGGTAGCCGCCAAAACCTGCGGCGCCGTGGTCTCGCGCACGCTGGAATACCTCGGGGTCGAACGCGTCTACCGCGAAACGGATGTCTCGCGCTTGATGGCCAAAACGGCCGTCCCGGATGTCGGCGGCCTGACACTGGGCCAGGCGCTGCGCGAACTGGCGGATCAAGGCCTGCGCGGCGAAGCCGGTGACGCGGCGATGGGCGAGGCCACCCTGGTCAAGTTCCAGTGGCCGGCGGCCGGAACCGAACTGCACAGCCGCGGCCTGGTCGTGCTTTACCCGGTGAGCGAGCCGGTCGTCGAAGAAATCGCGATCCCGGACTTTAGCGGCCGGACGGTCAACGAGTGCCAGACCCTGGCCGCAAAGAGCGGGCTCAACATCCTGATCAGCGGCGAATGTCTGGGCCTGGCGGTCAGTCAGAATCCGCCGCCGGCACGGCCTGACCGGCAGGTCAGCCCGACACCGGGGCCGACGATCACCCCCGCGGAACCGGACGACGATGACGAACCGGATGTAACCAGCCCCGATGACGATGTTCCCGTCACGGTCCGGCTGAAACCCGGTGACCTGGTCGAGGTTATTTTTGCCGCGGTCGAAGAAGAGCTTGCCCAAAGCGGCGCGTCGGACTAAAATGATCTGTCAGAAGCATTCTGCAGGAGGACCGGCATGACCTTGACTGAACTGACCAACGGACTCGACATCATCGAAACCAGCGGCGACTTGTCCCTGGAGGTTGACACGATCGTCTATGACTCGCGCAAAGCGCGCCAGGGTGCGCTCTTTGTCTGCATTGAGGGCTTTGTGACCGACGGCCACCAGTACGCCCTGCAGGCGCAGCGCCAGGCCGCGGCAGCCGTTTTGCTGCAAAAGCCGGTCGAAGGCCTGACGGTACCGTGGATCCGGGTCGCGGACACGCGCCGTGCGCTGGCGCATGTCTCCGACCGTTTTTTCAACCACCCATCAGGTCGGATGGAGTTGATCGGCCTGACCGGAACCAAGGGCAAGACGACCTCGACGTACATGACGCGCACCATCCTGGCCGCCGCCGGCCGTCGGGTCGGCCTGATCGGCACGGTCGCCAACATCATCGGCGATCACATCACCTACGCCTCGCGGACGACGCCGGAGTCTTATGATCTGCAGGCTCTGCTCGACGACATGGTGCAGCAGGGGATGGACAGCTGCGTGATGGAAGTGTCTTCCCAGGGCCTGATGCTCGACCGCGTGTATGGCTGCGCCTATTACACCGGCGCGTTCACCAACTTGTACCATGACCACATCGGGCCGCGCGAGCACACCGATATGGAGGACTACCTGAACGCGAAACTGAAGTTGTTCGGGCTTTGCCGCAACGCCGTGATCAACCGGGATATCCCCCAGTACGCGCGCGTGCGCCAGGCTGTGCAGGGCCCCTGCCTGACCTACGGGCTGTCTCCGGACGCGGATGTGCGGGCGGACAACCTGGAAAAAGCAGTCCAGGACCAGCGGGTCGGCACCCGGTTCAACCTGATCAGTCCCTGGTACCAGGGCGAGGTATTCGTCGGCATGCCGGGCCGGTTCAATGTTACCAACGCCCTGGCGGCCATCGCGTGCGCCGGGCTGTCAGGCGCGTCTCTGGACGCGGTGCGTGCCGGCCTGGCGACGATCGCGGTGCCTGGACGCGTCCAGCCGATCCCGACGCTTCGGCCGTTCCAGGTGATTGTTGACTATGCCCACAACGCAGCCAGCCTTGAAAACCTGCTTGAGACGCTGCGCGACTATGTCAGCGGCCGCCTGATCGTCGTTTTCGGCAACGGCGGCGACCGGGCGCGGTCACGGCGGTTCGAAATGGGCGAGACCGCCGGTCGGCTGGCCGACCTGACTGTGATCACGTCCGACAACCCGCGCACCGAGGATCCTGCCGCGATTATCCGCGACATCATCACCGGCATCACGCCAACCGGCGGACGCTACGAAGTCGTCCCCGATCGCGCCGACGCCATCTGCTGGGCCGTTCGCGAAGCAAAGCCTGGCGACATGGTGGTCATCGCCGGCAAGGGGCATGAGAACTACCAGATCTTCAAGGACCGGACCATCCATTTCGATGACGCGGAAGTCGCTGCCGCCTGCCTGGCAGCGCTCGAGGAAGATGATCATGCTGAACCTGACACCTGAACAGCTCATCACTTGGACCGGGGCCCGCCTGGTCCGGGAAGGCACCGCTCCTTTTGCGGACC
>JAAZFW010000152.1 GCA_012511525.1 Clostridiaceae bacterium | reverse complement strand
GGGTAGAGCAGCGGCAGATAGACGCAGAGCGGCTTTTCGCCGTCGTAGGTGCGGATCAGGTCGACGGCGTCGAGCACCTGGGCCCAGTCATCGTCAACATACGGCCCGGGGCTTTTGGGTTCCAGCCGCCCGGCGTAAAACGAGTAGTAGTTGTCCCCGTCAGGCGCGCCGCGCCAGGCGGTTTCAGCATGCAGGTTATAACCGGTCAGATGGCGGCCTGTCCGGTTGTAGACATCGCAGGCGGACCCATACCCGTCCTCGCCGGGCAGCAAGTCGTTTTTTCCGCCCCACCAGACATAGTATCCCTGATCTTTCAGGATGCGCAGCAGAACCGGCTCGTGTTCCCGCATCATGTGGTACATGGTGCGGTGGCCCTGAACATGCGGGTACCAGCCGGACATGAACGAGCAGCGGCTCGGCGTGCAGACCGGGTTCTGGCAATAGGCCTGGGCAAACGACACGCCGTCGCTTCGACAGGTCCGGTCCAGGTTCGGGGTGACAGCCGCTGCGCAGCCCAGGTGCGCCAGGGCGTCGCCGCGGAACTGGTCCGGATTGAAGATGATGATGTGGGGTCTTTTCGTCGCCATCTGGCACCTCTCGCAGTCGTTTGGTTAACGACTCAAGCATACACCAGAACGGTGCGGTAAGCCAAGCAGTCCCACCCGCCGCTGTATGCGCTGCGGATCAGTCGCGCACCGGACCGACAAACGCCTTCCCGGCTACATCGCCGATGCCCAGGTCATAAAAGCTGTAGTAGTGCTCGGTGGCGAACAGGCGGTCGATCAGGCCGACCCGATCCTGCAGCAGCACGAAGGTCCCGTCCTTAGGATCGTAGCGGTAGATTTTTCCCTGGTGGCTCAGCACGTTTTCATCGGCCGCGATGACGAGTTCCCGTCCTGAAGCGGCGATCGCCCGGATCGAGTCATACGGGATTCCTGACAGGTCGAGCTGGCTCAACCCCGTGCCGTCGAACCCCACGAACCAGAGTTCGCGGGCCCGGTCATAGGTCCGGTCCACCGGTTCGCCGGTCCGGGTAAAATAGACGTTCCCGTCCGAGATCACGGCGCGGCCGCGGATGGGACCGGCGGCAAGCTCCGTCTCCTGCCCGTCGGACAGCCTGACCGCGACCAGCCGCTCTTCGTTGTCCGCAGCGGCATGCACAAAGACCGCAACATCGCCGAAGCCATCCTGGAAGGTGTAGCGCTTCGCCTCCGTATCAGGAAAAAGCGGTCGCTTTTCGCCGGTCTGGCGATCGAACAAGGTGTAGCGGTCGTGGTTGCCGAAGTGGTATAAAACGAATGCGGATGTGACATCATCGAGCTCGATCGTTTCCGCTTCACGCAGCAGGCGGGTTCTTCCCGTCAAGTCGGGTGCGACCTGATAGGCCCGGCGGCCTTGTGCGTAAAAGAGATCCTGCCCGTCGCTTAGCAGCTGGCCGGTCTTCAGCCGGCCGATCTCCCGCAGCGGTCCGGTACCGTCGAGACGGTGCAAGGTCCCGTTTCCCTGGTGGACATACGCGGAGCCGTCCAGCTCGATCAGGGCAAAATAGCGGTCGGCAAAAAAATCCGCCGGGCCGGCTGCCAGGCCAAACCGGTCTCGCAGACCGGGCAGCAGGAACAGCAGGCTAACCCCAACCACCAGGATGGCCAGCAGGCTGGCCGCAGTGGCCAGCCACAGGACATGCCGCGGCTTTTCCGGTTCGCGGATCCCTTCCCGCCCAAGAACCGTTTGGACGATGCAGTGCTTGGCCTCATCTCCGAGGCGGATGCGCTGCAGATCATTTTTCAGCATCTCGAGTTCCATCTTGCTATCCTCCAGTCAGAGATCGGGAAAATCGATGTCCCGCTTCAGCTTCTTGCGGGCCCGGTGCAGCCGGGTCGCGACGGCCGGCGGCGTCTGCCCGGTTATGGCGGCGATTTCCCTGATGGTGTAGCCCAGGTACGCCTGCAGCAAGATGACCTGCCTGTCTTTTGCCGACAGCTTCAGGACCGCCCGGGTGATATCCGATATTTCGAAATCGATTCCCAGGACATCTTCGTTCAGCGGCACGCTGCGCTGCTTCCAGGCGGATTTCTGGCAGTCCTTGCAGCGGTGGATCGTCACGCGGATCAGCCAGGCCTTGCGGTGCTCTTCAGAAGCGAAATCAGGCCAGGTCTCGTACAGCTCGATAAAGACGCGCTGGACGACATCTTCGGCGTCGTGCCAGTTTTTCAGCTGGACCAGGGCGATGCGAAACAGCATGTCGGCATAGTCGCCGACCAGGCGCTGCAAGGCATCATCTGGGTTGTCCGGTTTGTTCATGGTGTTTTACCATCCTCTGTCTATAATACGAAACAAACCGGCATATGTTTACATGTGCGGGAAAAGAAACTTCTTTTTCAGGTCGAAATGCCCGGGGGCCACCCGTGCACGACCTCGACCGGCTGGCCATCACAGCTCACCTGGATGTTGTCAAGGCGGCCCTCCAGCAGGTGCAGCGTCCAGCGGCCCTGGTCGCGGCAGAGCAGGCCCCAGGCCAGGCCGCAGCTGAAAAAGGCCCGTCCGTCATGCTGGAAAACGGGATGAAACGCGACGCGGCGATTGGGCAGGTCGACTTCGGCGCCGGTCCAGGCTGGCACCAGGGCCCAGCTGGCCATCGAGCGGGCATAGTGGTGGCCGCACTCCGCCTCGTTGAACGGATTGCGGCAAATGCCGTCATGCTGGCCATTGACAGAAGAGACCAGTGTCCGGGCCAATGTAACGTGTCCGCGGCGCAGCAGCTGGGCGGCGACTGCATAGGTTACTCCCGTCCAGGACTCGTCCGCATAGGGCATGGGCATCTCCGGCCGGTCGCCGTCGGGCCAGGTGCAAAGCAGCAGGGCCGGTTCGTCGTTGAGGGCATAGGTGCGGTGCAGGGCGATCTCGTCGGCCATGTTGTGGCGAAAATTAAATCGGACGATCGATGTCAGGGCATCTTGCAGCTGCGCCGGATCAAGCAGATCGCCCAAACCGGCACAATCCGCCAGGAACTGACCGGTGAGCTGGTCCGACAAGCAGCCCCGGCCAGGCTGGTAGCGGTAGTCCGCCCGGTCGGCGGACATCTGGATGTAATAGCGGCCGTTGAACAGCGCCTGTTCCATCTGACGTTTCCCCTTGTCCAGACGTTCCTGCCAGCGTACGGCAGCAGCGTGATCGCCAAGGCGGCGGGCCATCGCGATACCGGCGGTCAGGGCGGCCAGCAGCATCGAGGTCCCCAGCGGGTTGGCCCCGTAGAACTCGATGTCAAACGTATTGTGCTGGCGCGCTTCCGCCAGCCCGTCGCCGTCCGGGTCCCAGTGCTCAAGGCCGAAATCCAGTGCCTTGCGGGCCTGCGGCCAGATCCTGCGCAGCCAATCGTCACCGCCGCCCAGCCGCCAGTCGCGTGCCAGGCGGACCAGGGTGCCGAACTGTCCGTCAATCGCCGGCTCAGCCTCGCTGCGCGGCCAGCCGAAGGGCGTCTGGCTGCGAAAGGCCATGGCCCCGTTCGTATCCGTTTCCTGGCCGAACTCCACGTTGCGGCACGACCGCTCCAGGTCAGGGAAAAGGAAAGCTGCCGACTGGGCGTAATTGTAGACATGGGTGCAGGTGCCGTGGCAGCTGCCCTGGTGATCCAGGCAGCCTTCCCAGCCCATGAAAGTCCCGTCGGCCAGGCGAAAGCAGGTCTGGCTGCGCAGCACGGTCAGGTTGCGCAAAGCGGCATGGAGCAGATCGGGCGGCATGGTCAGGCAGCGGAACGCCCGGCGCACCTGATCGCAGCGCTTCCAGATCGCCGTGTATTCCGCCAGAACCGAACGGCCGGCGTCCCACGCCGATTGAAAACGGTTGGCATACTCGTTGCGCACGACCGGCAGGTCATCGCCTGTCGCCCACCAGCCGCGCAGGCGGTTGGGAAAGTACCAGGCCAGCGCGATCCGAAAGGTGTGCGCCTGGCCGGGCTCGAGATCGCGGCTAAGCGCCAGCGATCCGATCGTCAGATCCGGCGCCTGCAGGCTGCTGCCGACGCCCCGGCTACGCGCGGCCTGCAGCTTGCCGTCGGCGATAAAATCGTCCCAGAATTCCTGGACGCCGTCCCACCAAGCGCCCTTGACCCATTCCGGCTTGCAGGTCGCGGGCTGATCGGTCATGAGGGCCAGGCTGCCATAGGTCAGCGTCTGGTCGGATTGGCCCGGTTTGTCGAAAAAAAGGCCGCTCAGGCCCTGCTCTTCACGCATGACAGACCGGTTACCGGCAAACGCGGCGGCGGATACCGCCGCGCCGTCAAAGCCAACGCTGTTCAGAAGCGTCGCGGCCAGGCTGACCTGAAGCGGCCTATCGCTCCTGTTGCACACCGTGTAGCTGAAAATGGCGCAGGGCGTGGCCGACAGCTGGCTGTCCAGCGGCACAAACGGGCTGAAAGCCTCGAGGCTGACCGCGACAGGCAGCGCGTCATCCAGCAAGTCCAGTTCGGCAAACGGCCAGTTGACGGTCAGGCGGGCATCCGCAAAGCGCGGGACGCCGCCCATTTCGCCCGGGAATTCGTTGATGCCGGTCCGCCAGCCGTTGGGACCGCTGTAGGGCGGCCGGATACGCGCTTCAAGCAGACGGACAAGCGGTTTTTGCCGCGGCCCGGCCACTCGCAGGCAAAAAAATGTGCAGGGCAGCGAAATGCCCTTGCCCGGCCGGTTGAACAGCTCCCAATCGCGCAGCTCGCCGCGTGCGCCCAGCGAGACGGAGCCGGTGCCGATCCCGCCCAGCAGGAAAGCCGTTTCACGGTGTTCCGGCGTATAGCTCAGCATGGCGGCAGACCGAAAATCGACGCCGCGTTGTCCCAGTATATCTTCCTGAGGATCTCAGCGGGCAGATCCTGGCCGGTCATCGTCCAGCGGCTGGCGGGAATCGCGTCGTCGCAAGTCTCGAGAAACGTGAAATACGGCGGGTAAACCCAGGCGGCAGTCGACGAATAGACATCGGTGCCGAACAGGATCCGGTCGGAAAATTCCAGAAAAAATCGTCGTGCGGCGTGGTACTGGCGGCCGAGTTCGTCGATGCGGGCGGCCAGATCGACATAAAGGTTGGGGAAACGGCGCAGGCAGTCACTGACAAAACCGAGGTTCTCCGCGTTGGAACCGACATGCGGGATGATGAAGGTTGTTTTCGGGTTCGCTTCCAGCAGGTTGACCTGGGCTTGCATCAGCTCGGTGAAGGTATAGGTGCCGCTGCCGTGGTACGCCCAGTCCGGGTGCTGCTTGAGTTCCAGGTAGCGTTCGTTGTGTTCGTCGACCGGGTCGAAGAAGGCCTCCGGATCGCCGATGTGGGCCAGAACCGGCCAGTTGAGTTCAGCTGCCGTCTGCCAGATCACCGCCAGGCGCGGATCGTCGATGCGAACGCCGCGGCCGGGCCGGTAGACATAGGGGGCGCTTTCGACCATCAGGCTCAGATGCTTGAAAAGCTTGATCCCGCGCGCCCCCAGCCGATGGGCCCGCTCGAGATGGCGCCGGACATGGTCGGCAAAGCCGGGCTGGTCAATCCGGGTCGTGTCGACCGAGACAAAGTGGATGAAAAACGGGTCGACATGGCGCGTGCTGGAAAACACCTGCGCCATGTCCAGGCCCATGAAGCCGTCCCAGAACCCATCCAGGTTGACGACGTGGCGGATACCCTGTCCGGTGAGCTGTTCCGCCACCTGTTCTGCCCGCAGCGGGGCCCAGTTTCGGCCTTCGGCATAGAGAGGCAGAACCAGGTCGGCAAAATGGCCGTGGGTTTCGATCACGGGGAAGCGCGGCCGGGTGACAAGATGGCGGTCGACGGTTAACTTGCAGACCGGGCGGTAAGACACGAGGGGCAGCAGCGCGCTCATCCGGAGGTGTCGTCCCCGGCGGACGCCTCCGGCGCTTCGGCGAGCGCTTGTTCCTGCAGGCTCATAAATCCCACGACTTCGTTTAGGGCCGTGGCCAGCTCCCGCAATTGGGCCAGGTCGAGCTCGTCAAGCGCGGGGATGTAGCGGCGCACGACGCGCACCTGGGGAAAATCGTTTTGCACCGAATTCAACTCCTTCTCATCAAAGCCGGGCAGGGCCAGGGCCCTTGTCCGCAGGTCGGGCGGCGGAGGCAGGGTGTTCGATGGCCGGTCGAGGTAGAAATAGCAGCAGCTGTTCCAAAAATCAGCGCGTTCGAACAGGTCGAAGGCAGGCATCCCCGGATCGGCGGGGTCGATCGGCGCGGGAGGGTTGCGCGCCCCTAGTCCGGCCCGGTACACGGTTGACTGACGCTCGTGGAAGAAGCGCAGCAGATCCGGATTCCAGCTGCCGATCTGCTGGATGGTGACGCGGATCGCCTGGTGGAAGAAAACCGGATCCGGCACGTGGTAGCGGTAAAAGCCAAGCAGCATCGCCTCGGTGTCGGCGATCGGGCAGCCGCAAGTGGGCTGGTCGAAGCGGCCCTGGCACCAGCCGGTGCCAAAGTAGTCCTCGGTGCCGGTGCCGCAGAGCGTCGGGTGATTCGTGTCGCCGTCCAGGTAGATCTTGATTTCGCCCTCGCCGCCCCAGGAATCGGCGTACCGCTCCCGATCCATGCGCACCCCGAAGGAGGCGCCCAGGAAACGGCCGCGGCCTGTGATCTGGGGCAGGACCGTGTAGTCGTGTCCCAGCCGAGTTGGCATTTCCTGGTTGTAGAACGCGTGGAAATAACCGATCGCGTCCGGCAGATCGTCGTCGATGGTGTAGTCGATGTCATAATAGAACATGCCGGCTGGGCTGACGCCGTCGTTGTGCAGCACCACACGCATCGCCCGGCGAAAGGGCATCGGCACGGTGCAAAGCAGGCTGCGGCCCTCGGGGCTGGAAAACAATGCGCCGGAAAACGGGACCATGCGGCCCAGGCTCATACCGAAAAAATCGCCGAGCGGCACGTCGACGGCCGCCTTCGGGGCGTGATCCCAGAAGAATTGCAGCCGCAGCTGACGCAGCATCAGGGGCGACAGGTCATGAAAAGTCAGCCAGATGCGCCGGATGATGCCGCTGTGGCCGGAGACCTCAGCCAGGGTCAGGGGCCGGTTGGGCCGCACAAAAAAGTAGGGCATGCCCTTGCGCCCGAACGCCGTCCGGCCGCCTTTTCCGGGCAGGCCGCGCGGGTTTTCCGGGCTGGCCCAGCGCGTCTTGCTCTTTTCGGGCAAGGAAAACAGCTCCATGCTCATCCCTCCCCCCGCAGGTGGTGGCGCAGAAAATTCACGATTCTCTGGTTCATCTCGATTGTGTCCGCATGACCCTGACCGGGATAGATCCAGACGGAAAAGTCTTCCGGATTCCGGTATTGGGGTTTCATGTTCTCCGCGAAACGGCGAATGCTGTCGGCAGGAATCAGGGGATCGGCCTCCCCTGCCTGGATCAGCAGCGGCAAGGGCCGGATCTGGCGCTGTGCCGGATTGTCGCGCCGGGCTTCGGCCCGCTGCGCCTCATAGGCCTGTTCGCTGCCCAGGCCCGCCTCCTGGAACATCAGGCGGGTCTGCGGCGCGTCTGCGACCGCCGTGAAATCCGGTGTGGCGATGACCGGGCAGACGGCCTTGAACAGGACAAGGGGCTGTGTCAGGTAATAGAAACCGATCAGGCCGCCCATCGAGTAGCCGACATAGCCGGCTTGGCCGGCCGCAACGCGCGGGTCGCCCCGGTAGGCCTGAAGCAGGCCATTCAGTCCCAGGGCGGTCTCCCGGACCGACTGGAACAAGGCAGGCGTCGTCTTGTCGCTGCGGTCGCCGTGACGGCAGGCATCCGGCGCGACGACAAAAAAGCCGCTGGCGGCCAGCAGGTAGGCCTGGGGCAGGATGAACTCCTTGCGGCCCAGGTAGCCGTGCTGCATGATCACCAGCGGACATCGTTCCGGCAGGTCCTGACGCCACAGTTCCAGCAGAGGCACGTCGTTCTGACGGGTCGTTCGCAGTAAAATGTCCATCCTTCCTATCCTTTCACCGATCCGAGCGTAATGCCGGTTGTAAAGTAGCGCTGCAAAAACGGGTACGCGACCAGGATCGGCAGCATGGCGATAAAGATTTGGGCCGCACGGGTGGTGCGGTTGTTGATGACCTTGAGGATTTCCAGGTCGCGCTCGGTCAGCATCTTGGGATCCGGGTTGATGATGATCGTCTGCAGGTAGCTCTGCAGAGGGTAGCGGCTGGGGCTGTTCATCAGGATCAGGCCGTCAAACCAGGCGTTCCAGTGGCCGACAATGACAAACAGCGACACGGTGGCGATGACCGGCACCGACAGCGGCAAATAGATGCGCCACAGCAGCGTCCCGTGACCGGCTCCGTCCATGTAGGCCGCCTCTTCCAGCGCGGGCGGGATGTTGCGGAAGAAATTGATCATCAGGATCACGTTGAAGATGGGCACGGCGCCGGGCAGGATCAAGGCCCAGATGGAGTCGATCAGGCCGGTCAGGCGGATCACCATGTACCAGGGGATCAGGCCGCCGGAAAACAAGATCGTCACCAGGAAAAACCAGACGAAAAATGTGCGGGCGCGAAACTGGCGGCGTTCCTTGGCCAGGGGGTAGGCCACCAGGATGGTGAGCAGCATGTTGATTGGCATACCCAGCAGGACACGCTGCAGGGAGACGCCGAAGGCGCGGCCGAAAGCCGGCGTGTCTGTGACAAACCGGTAGGATGACAAAGTGAATTCGACCGGCCAGAGGGTGACATGGCCGCTGGCGGCTGCCGTGCTGGTGGAAAACGACAAAGCCAGCACATGCACGATGGGAAAGGCACAGACGATCGCAAGGATCGCCAGCAGGATCTGGTTCAGGATGTTGAAAAATGGCGCCGGACGCAGCATGTTTCTTGCCATAAGCCGCTTCGCCCCCTAAAAAATCGTATAGTTGGCCGCTTTTTGGGCCAGCTTGTAGGATGTGCCGATCAGCAGCAGGGCGACCAGGGACTTGAGCAGGCCGACCGCCGTCGCAACGCCATACTGGTTGTTGACCAGGCCGGTCCGGTAGACCAGCGTGTCGATGATGTCGCCGGTGCGGTATACGACCGGGCTGTACAAGTTGAAAACCTGGTCGAAGCCGGCGTTGAGGATGTTGCCCAGGCTGAGCGTGGTCAGCAGGATGATCGTGCTGGAGATGCCCGGCAGCGTGATGTGGCGGGTCTGCTGCCAGCGGCTGGCCCCGTCGACCAGGGCCGCTTCGTAGAGGGCCGGATCGATCCCCGTCAATGCCGCCAGGTAGACGATGGTGCCGAATCCGAAAGACTTCCAGACATCCGTCACGACCAGCGTGAAGGGAAAAACGCGGTCGTCGCCGAGAAAAAAGATTGTCTCGAGACCGAGCAGCTCGAGCAGCTGATTGACGATGCCCTCGGACGGCGAAAGGATATCGATCAGGATGCCGGACAGGATCACCCAGGAGAGGAAATGGGGCAGATAGATGATCGTCTGCACCGACCGCTTGAACGGCCGGCTGCTCACATCGTTGAGCATCAGGGCGACGGTCACCGGCACGAAGATGCCGGCGATGATTTTCATGCCCGCGATCAGGATCGTATTGCCGACCACTTGCCAGATCGTAGGCATCTGGAACATGAAACGGAAATTGTCCAGCCCGATCCAAGGTGAGCCGAACAGGCCCTTGCCCGGCAAAAAACGCTGGAAGGCGATCACAATCCCGATCATCGGCCCGTAGGCATAGACCAAAACAACCACGACGGCCGGCGCCAGCATGGCGTAGAGCGGCAGTTCACGTCTGAGTTTCTTGTTTTTCAGCACGGCTTATTCGCCTCGTCAGGGGTTGGCCTGTTTCCAGGCGTTGACTTCGGCAGTGATCTCATCGCCGCCCAGACGGCGCCAGTCCGCGACAAACTGGTCGAAACGTTCGATCGGGTCGCCCATGATCACCTTGGTGACCATCTCGTCCTCCAAGGTGCGCAAGGTCGCCATCTTCTCGCCCATGACCGGGGTCGGCGCCCCGTAAAACTGGTTCATGATTCCATTGCCGTCGGCGATCCATTCCAGAATCGAAACAGCGCCGCCCTCCCCGTTGGTCGCGACCTCGACCCAGGCTTCCTTGATGCCCTGGTCGAAATAGGCCAGGATGATCTGGTAGCGCCAGTGTTCGTCCAGGTTCAGACGACTGGGGTCGCGCCGGGCCAGGGCGTCGCGCAGAACCCGCCCGCCGCGCAGCATCGCGTTCGGCTCCCAGATCTGGGTCATGATGTACTTGTATAGCACGATGTCCGGGGCGTCGATCGTGCCCAGGAACGTATCGCGGATCGCCTGGTCCTCACTGCGGACGATGTTCTCGGTCCAGAAGTTGACCATGCGGACCAAAGCCTCCGGGTGGGTGAATGACTCGCTGACGACGAGGAAAGAGCCGACAGCGGTATGGTACTGGCTTCTGGCCGGCCGGCTGTCGGCTGACGGAAGCGGAAACGCGGTCCAGAAAGCGTCCGGGTTGTTTTGCTGGCTCAGCTGGAGCGGCTGGTACGGATTCCACCAGACACCATACTCCATGCCGCACTTGCCGGTCGCGATGGTCTCGCTGATCTTGTTGATGTCCTTGACACCAAACTCGCGGTCGATCTGGCCGCTGGCATACATGCTTTGCAGCGCCAGCAGCGCGTCGCGCATTTCCGGCTGAACCGAACCATACTGCAGCTGGCCGTCTTTTTCGAACCAGATTCCGGGGTAGGCGTGGTAGCCGTTGAAAAAGCCCTGGAGACCTGCAATCGCGCCCCAGAGGTCCTTGGTCACCGCCAGGCCGACCGTGTCGGCAACGCCTGATCCGTTCGGATCCTCAGCGGTGAACCGCTGCGCGATATCCAGCACGTCGGCCATGCTGGCCGGCGGCGCGATGTCCATCTTGTCCAGCCAGTCCTGGCGGATCCAGAGCAGCGGCGCGGACGCGATCGAGGCGTCGGTGATCGGGATGCCCATCAGGCGGCCGCCGATCGAGGCAGCCTTGAGCGCGATCGGATCCTGCGCCAGGATGTCCCGGGTCGCTTCGGAAGCCTCTGCCGCATACACCTCGTCCAGAGGGGCGATCAAGTCCGAGTCGTGCAGGAGCTTAAGCATCTGCCCGTTGACATGGAATAAGTCCGGCGTTTCGCCCGACATGATCGTTGCGTTCAGCTTTTGTTCGTACTGCGAGGCGTCGACAACCCAGGTGTAGTCGACCTGGATGCCTAAAAGATCGGCATAAGCCCGGGTCCAGACATTGTCGTAGATCGTCTCGCCTTCATGAAACTTGACGGTTGCGTCCACGGCGATGACGGATTTGAGTGTGATCGGCGGGTCGTACGGCGCGGGCAAAACCAGGTTGAGCTGGTCGAACGCGTCACGCCCGCTCTCTGACGGCTGCGCTGACGGGGCGGAAGACCCGCCAGACGGATTGCAGGCAGCAAGGAGTGTCATCAGCGCCAGGCAGACGGCCAGGCACATGGCTATTCGGGGTGCGCGTTTCATGGCATGTCCCTCCATTTTTCCGGCAGGCGTATCGCGACAGAGCATCTCTCGACAGTTTTATTATTGAATGTTAAAGGCCGGGCAACAATGCCGATTTTTTGACATCCGTTTATGTTATTTGACGGTTTTTTCGCCGTTATCAAGCGGCCAGTCACCGGTTGTCTCCAACTTTTGCTGGCGGTATGCCATCGGCGACATCCCGGTATGCTTCCTGAACGCCTGGTTGAAGTACGACGGCGACTCGTAGCCGGTCTGTGCGGCGATGTCCGATATTTTCATGTTGCTCGATACCAGCAGCGCGCAGGCGTGCGTCATGCGGATCTGGTTAAGGTACTGGATCAGGGTCGTACCTGTCTCACGCCGGAACAGCCGCGACAAATAGGACGGATTGAGGTAGACCTTTTCGGCCAGCCCCGTCAGGGACAAGGGCCGGTCGTACTGCTGCTCGATGATCGAGCGGACCATGGCAACGGCCTGGCCTTCGTCGGCCAGGATACCGGCGCTTGGCTCACCCGATCCGATCAGCCGGATGCCGGCGCCATAGCCGAGTTCCGTGTCAAGCAGGCTCCTAAGCTGCTCGTATGCCGGTCTGACCGCTTTCAGCTCATGTTCCGCGGCATCGATGGCGACGGCCATACAGCAGCCGGCCTGTTCGAGCAAAATATTCTGGACGGCCTCGAACGAGCCGCGCATCAGGCGCGTTTGCCGGTTTTTGTCGGGCTCTTCTATGCCGCTTTGCAGCAGGAACAGGATAATCCAGCGCTCCGCCTCGCCGACCAGCAGCTTGAAATGGCTTCCGAGGTGATGCTTGGCCAGCTCTTCCAGGAGCAGGAAGAAGCGGGCTTTCTGCTCGTGATCCGGCTTTTCGCTGCCGTTGATCCTGCCCAGGGCCAGCTGCAGCGGCCGGTCGGGATCGAAATCCGGCTGCAGTTTTCGGATCAGCCGGGCCAGCGCTTCCGGCCGGCCGTCCTGGATCAGCGCTTCCATCAGCGACCGCAGAATGTAGGGCCGGTCGACCTGGGCACGGTCAGCCAGCTGTTCCAGGCGCGAGACCCGGTTGGCTTCGTCGAGCTGCGCGATGGTCCTGCGGACCGTGTCGACGATCCGCTGCCGGCTCTCGGTCTTGAGCAGGTAACTGACCGCCTCGAGCTGCTCAGCCTGGTAGATGTAGGAAAATTCCGTGTAACCGCTCAGGAAGATGGTCCGGCAGCCCGGCCAGTTGGCGCGCACCCGGCGCTGCAGCTCCAGCCCGTCCATGCCGGGCATGCAGATGTCGCTGAGCAGGATGTCCAGCCTCTCCCGATCCAGGACCGCCAATGCCTCAGGAGCGGATGAGGCGGTCAGGATGTCCAGTTCCAGGTCCTCCCGGGCGGTGAAAACGGCTTGCAGGGCCTCCAGCACATCCGGCTCGTCATCGACAATCAGCATCCGGTACATCGCGTCACCTGCTTTCTTGCGGGCAGGGCAGGCAGATCGTTACAGTCAGGCCGCCGCCGGGCGTTGCGGCCACGTCCAGGCCGTACTCCGGGCCGAAACGCAGCTGCAGCCGGCGGTGCACGTTGACCAGCCCTGTAACAGCGCAAGACTCTGTTTTTTGTTTCAGCAGCCCGTCAAGTTCCGCGATCGCCTCCGGTTCCAGCCCGTCGCCGTTATCGGCGACGGTGATCTTAAGGACGTTGTCCTGCCGGGCAAAGCATACCGACAGCTGGCCGTCCTCGACTTTGTTCTTCAGCCCGTGCTCAAAGGCGTTTTCCAAAATGGGCTGCAGCACGAGGCGCGGGACCGGGCAGGCCGCCAGTTCATCGGGCAGCGGATCGAAGCGGAGCGTCAGTCGGTTACGGAATCGGCGCGCCTGCAGGGTCGCGTAGATGCGGGCGTGGGCGGCTTCCTCAGCCAGGCTCGCATCCGGCTTGTCGTTGCGGGTGATGTACTGGAAATACCGCCCCATCAGGCTGGCATACGTCGACAGCTCTTCGGTTTCGCCGTTGTCGGCCATGTTCTGGAGGACGAAAAAACTGTTGTAGAGGAAATGGGGGCTGATCTGGGACTGCAGCTGTTTCAGTTCGGCCTGCTGGGCATAGATCGTCTGCCGGTAAACCTGGTCGACCAGCAAGTGAAGTTTGGCCACCATGGCGTTGAAACCGGTATACAAGTCGTGAAACTCGTCGCGATGCTGATGCGTCAGCTGCAAGTCGAAACGGCCTTGCTCGACATGGCGGAACGCGGCGGCAAACTGGCGCAGCGGCTGGTGCAGCAAGCGGAAAAGCAGAACAAAAAACAAGACGGCCAGCAAGACGACAGCGGCGGTGAACACCCAGAACAGCGGCTGGTAGCGCTGCAACGGCTGGTAGATGCGGCCGAGCGGTGTATAACCGACCAGCATCAGGTCCGTGGCCGCCTGGCAATCGATTGTCACCAGGTAGGTTTCACCGCCAAACGCCGTTTGGCCGGAATCGTGAACCGGGCGCTTTGCTTCGGGCAGCGCCAGGTGGTTTGCGCGGAAAAAGCGGGCGGGTTGTTCATCCGGGTCCGTCGCGGCCAGAAGGATACCGGATGCCTGGCTGAACAAGGCCAGATCGCTGTCATCCGCCATGATGGCCAGGCTGCGTGCCATCACCTCACGGGCGAAGGTGATCTCCAGCATGTAGGTGGACGGACGGCTGCGCGCCAGAACTTGCTGGGGATAAGCCAGGTAAAGGGCGATCTGGCTGTCTGCCAGGCAGACCTGGCCTTCCGCCGCCGTTGCCGCCTGGTCGAGTGAGCGGTACCGCTGTTCCGACAAGACTGTGACACCGCCCAGGACAGCGATTGAGCGCCCGATTTCCGGCACATGGAGCGTGATGCTGGCGACATTCGGATTGCTGACGAGGAACAGCCGCAAGTGGTCCTGGATCTGGCGGATCAGGAAAACCCGCTCGATTTCCGGCATCCCCCCGCCGGAGACGGCCAATAGCCGCACATCCCGGTTATTGAGCAAGCTCGACAGGTGGTTGCGTGTCGCGCGGAAACTGCTGTCCATCGCTTCGATGACCGAGCGGTTCTTGGCCTCGATCGAGCGGCTGATCTCGCTCTTGACCTGACGGATGCCCCAGTCATAGACCAGAAACCCGGCCAGGTAGATGGGCAGCACAACCAGCAGGAAGACGGTGAGCAGGATGCCGAAGATGGATTGTCTAAGCCGCGTCTTCGCCATGGCTCAAGCCCTCTTTTTCCCGGCACTTCGTGCCGGGTCGAGCCGTCTGACTGCTTCGATGACGCGTTCGATGTTCGCCTGCAGATTGTCGGCGCCGTTCAGCGCCAGCTGCTCGCAGCCCAGCAGATGCTGCCAGGCATCGTGCTTGGCCTTGCTGCGCATCTCCAGGCCGCCCTGGTCGTAGGCGGCTGCCCAGCGGATGAACGCCTCGTGCTCCTGGTACCGGTCGCCGAACGGGTCGATTCGGCTGCCGAACTTGACCCGCTCGCGCCGGCGCAGCCGGTCGATGCGGATAGCGGTAGCCGTCTCCAGGCGGATGGCCAGGGTGAAGAGATCGATCAGTTCATCGCCCCAATCGACGAGCGACCCCGCGACCACGGCATGATCCGCCCGGGCGATATCCTGCCGCATCCGGGTGATTCGCTCTGCCCGGTCCCGCTTTTGCGTATACAGGGGTTCTGTCGGCAGCCAATAATAATCGTCCGTGTCCATGAACGTGAAGCCCAGAGCCGCGCAGAGGGCGCTGCCAAGCGTCGACGTGCCCGAACCCGACGCCCCATAGATGTGGATGATGTGCTTCATAGCCCGGTCCCCCCTGCTGCTTCAGGCAGTATCCTGTCTCAGTTTAGCACAGCGAGCGCCAAGGCATGAAGACCGGCCTGGCCTTTCAGGGCGAACGCGATCTGGCAGCCTTGCTTAGGGGGTTTCGGCGCGTGTCGTCCGTTTCTGCCTGACACTGACCAGGGCCAGAAGCAGCAGGCCAAGGCCAGGCAGGGCGAAACGCAGGTAGAGCAGGTAGCCGCTGGCGGTCATTTTCGGTCCCAGGCCGGGCGCGCCCGGCGTGATCAGCAACGCCAGGACGGTGATGTAGATCGGATAGACCAGGGCGGCCAGCGTCACCAGTGCCGAAACCAGGGCAATCCAGCGGCCAGGGCGCGGATTGGAACGGCTCGAGGCCAGCAAGATGAAGGCGATCGTCATCGGCAATGTGAAGACAAGAGCCGCGAAGGTCGCCGCCAGGACGCTGCCGGCCCCCATCGTCGGCAAGCCCAGGACCTGGAAGAGCAGCCGGGACGCCTGGGCGACCATCAGGGGGCCGCATGACGCCAGCGCCGTGAGGATAAAGGCCGCGCGGCTGATTCCCCGCGACTGGACAACACACCAGACAGCCAGCCCGAAAAGCAGGACCGAGGCAGCCAGGCCAGCCGCCGAGACCAGGCGGCTCAGCTGATTCTGGTAGGCCGAAACGCTGATCAGGCCGCGCATCACGCGATCGCTCAAAATGCGGTTCAGGATAAACGTTGCCAGAGCATACCCGATCATGGTGCCGGCCAGCAAAAAGAGGGGCAGGTGGCTGTGGGTCAGCAAGGGGTTTTTCACCATCTGTCGCATCCGGAATCCTCCCGTGCCATCAAAGACCAGGCGCAGCTGCCGGTTGAGCGGAACGCCGGCCTCGCCTGGTCAGCCGGCCGAAAGCCCGTCATCTTCATCTTCATGCAGACCCCGGCGGTCTGCAACTGATTTCTTGACAAGCTGCTTTAGAATTCTTGTTGTCTTGGCCGGACGATGAAGATCGATCCTGCCCGCGCATAGCCCAGCTTCTCGTAATAGCCGTCGGCATCGCTCATCACGTAGACGGTCTGGTCCGGGTAGTCGGCGCAGGCCTGCTCCATCAGGAGGCGGCCGATCTGGCGGCCGCGGTGAGCTGTCGTCACGAGCAGGTCGTAGACGTAGACGCCGAATCCGTCGTCTTCGCGGCAGCGGACGTAGCCGATCGCATCAGGCCCTTCGAGAGCCAGGTAGGTAACGGACCGGCTTAGCGCCCGGGCGTAGCGGGTCCGGCCGGGTTCGAGGGCGTACGCTGACCAGTCCGGCCCCGCTTCGGCCAGCAGCCGGAACAGCGCAGGTTCGTCCGAAGGCGTGTAGCGGCGTATCTGCATGGCGGCCACCTCCTGCCCCGATCATACACCTGGGATCTTCAGCGTTCCAGTTGGATCGCCAGGGCATTCAAGCGAGCCAGAGGGCGCCGTTCCGGCAGCGCGGCGGCCAGGATACCCGACGATCGGGTGAACGGCACCGGACCTGCTCCCAACAGACGCACCGAGGCGACACGCATGGCCTCCGGCAAGGCGTGCAGCACCGCGGTCTTCGGGTCGCCCAGGATAAAGGCGTACACGGTGTCGCCCTTGCGCGTGAAGCGGTAGTCGTAATCGGTCCAGACGGTTCCTTTGCCTTCTGCGCGTTCGTCGGTGCGCAGCCGGGTCGGCCCTTCGCCTGAGACCAGGAAGGGGCGTGTCCCGTAGATACCCTCGCCGCAGACGGCAAACCATTCGGCCAAACGCTCCAGCAGGTACCGGCTCTCGAAGTCGATCGTCCCGTCCGGCTTCTGGGGGATGTTCAGCAGCAAATTGCCGTTCTTGGCGACGATATCGACCAGAAGCGCAATCACCTGGTCGAAGGTCTTGTATTCGCTGCGCACGTCGTAGAACCAGTTGCCCAGGCAGGTGTCTGTCTGCCAGGGCTCGTCGCGGATCTCGTCCGCCAGGCTGCGCTCGATGTCCAGGACCCCGATCGAATAGAAATCGCGCCGCGAGTCTTTCTGCAAGTAGATGGCCTGGTTGCTGCCGTGTTTTTGGACGCTGCCGTTGTAGAGATGGGCGACCAGCTTCAAACCAGGTTCGTAGGTCGGATCGTCCGTCGTGGCGTTGCGGCGGTAAAACGGAACTGCCCCGTCCGAGTAGAGCAAGTCCGGCTGGAACGTGTCGACCATCTCCTGAACCGCGCGGTACCAGACCGGCGGCCAGCGCGGATCGAGCGTGTAGTGCATGCGCGGCTTACTGAGATCAAGGTACTCGGCGTTGTCGAAGTAGAGCTGTTCGTAGCGCTTGTCGCAGCCGTCGTAGGGGACACCGGCAAACGGGCCGGTCGCGTCGCAGCCTTTGTTGGTGTTCAGCCACTCGAAGCTGGCACCCAGGTGTTCGGATAAGCCGAAGCGAAGCGTGTGCTTTCGGGCCGCGGCCTGCCAAAGCGCCACGATGTCCTTATGCGGCCCCATCCGCGCGCTGTTGAACGGTTGGCGCTGCGAATCGTAATTGAAGAAGTTGTCGTGGTGCACCGTCTGAGCGACAAAGTAGCGCGCGCCGGCCCGCACGTAGAGGTCCATCAGGGCATCCGGATCGAAGGATTCAGCTTTCCAGAGCTGGACCAGATCCTTGTAGCCGAACACGGACGGGTGCCCGTAATGGCGGACATGGTACAGGTTCTGGGGATGGCCCTGGATGTACATGTTGCGGGCGTACCAGTCGCCGTACATCGGCACGGACTGGGCGCCCCAGTGCGACCAGATGCCGAACTTGGCGTCGCGGAACCAGTCCGGGCAGGTAAAGCGCCCCAGTGAGTCGAAGCGGGGCAGATATGGCCCCTCCAGGTAAGGATAGCAAGTCACGGTTTATCCCCTTTCAGATCGTTGTTGCCGGTCGGAAATGCTCGATCACGACCGGTGTCTCCCGGGCGCCCGAGGCTTCGACGATTGGCCAGCTGGCCCGTTCCTCGCTGCGATAGGGTCCCATCCGGTCGATGGGCAGGTCTTCGAAACCAAGGGTGTAGGCCGGGCTGTCCGGGCGCAGGCGGTAGTCGTCCCGCTCAGGATCGATAAAGCCCGGATCCGCTTCGAGACTGTCCGTATCGTGGCCCAAGGTCTGCCAGGCCGAGAACGGCTCGTACCAGCGGTCGTAGACATCGTAGCCGACATCCTGCGACACGTGGACGCGCAGCGGGCGTCCTGCCAGCCAGAACAGGTTGCGGCCGAACACGTTGTCCTTCATGTCGATTGTCCAGTCTTCGTCCATGCAGTTCTCCACGGCGTAGACCACGCTGTCCGGCCTTGCCGATGCCAGAATGTTGCCGGTATAGGCATTGCGGGTCAGCGCGATACCGTGCGTGCCCAGCCGCTCGTACTCGAGCCCCCGGCCCCAGCGGCGGACAAACAGCAGGTCGCGGCCGGAATCGACGATCACGTTGTTGGTTACCCGTACATCCTGGGTGGCGTGGGTGAAGACGCCGCCGCGCGGCGTGCGCACGATCAGGTTGCCGTGGATGTCGACTCCGGAGGTGAAATCGTCCAGGTAGATGCCGAACGTGAAATGGCAGGTTTCCCACCTGTCCCCGACCAGGTGCAGCCCTAAAACATCGTGGATCCAGTTGTAGCGGATCTTGGTGTCGTGCTGGGTGAGGTCGCGGTCGCACAGGTTGATCGCGGCGGCATCGGACGTCTCGATGTTGACATGGCGGATATGGTTGTACTCGATCTGGTTGCGGTTGCCGCGGGTATGGATGCCGGTACGTGATGAATCGTGGATCAGGTTATGGGCGATGCGGATCCCGACCCCGTTGGCCGAAATGGCGCTGGATGCGCGGGCCTTGCGGCCGACATGGTGGATGTAGTTGTTCTCGATCACGTGGCCGCTGTCGCGATAGAAACCCGCATGCGGCGAGCGGTAGCCGCCGGACAGGTAGATCCCCATGCCGCCCGTGTCATAGATATCGCAGCCAGCGATACGGTTGTCGCGCCCCTTGAGGCAGACGATGCCGTGGCCGCCCGTGTTGCGCACCGAACAGCCGGTGATCTGGCAGCCATGGGCATGACGGATCAGGACCGCGGCGCTGACCGAGCAGGCGAGCGTCAGGTGCTCGAGGCGGACAAAGCCGAGCGGCTTGGTGTTCCAGTTCATCCCGAGGGCCAGGGGCCCGCCGGCGTCGACTTCGTCGATCCGGCCGCCGAATAGGTTTTCCGGCGGCAGCGCCTCCCCCTCGATGACCAGGACATGCTCGGCGGTCGGTACGGTCAGCACGAGTTCATCCGCCCACTCCGGCGGTATGAAATAGAGAATCTTCTCGCGCTTATCGTAATACCATTCGCCGGGATCGGTCAGTTCCTCGCGCACATTCTGGAAGTAAAAGCGGTCCGTCGGGTAGATCGCCTGGCTGCATGGGCGCGCCAGGGTCACGCGGCCGGTCGCGGGGTCGTAGGATTGGACCGGAACCGTATCGCTGGACCAGTTGAAGCGCGGGAAAACGAAGATTTCCGTCTCGTCGATCTGCCGCCAGCTGCCCGGGCGCGGATCCGCGCAAATGAATTCCGTCGGGCTGCCAAAGCCGGGCTGGTAGATGTTGACCTGTTCACCGGGCACAAACAGCCATCCGGCGCCGTAGGGATTGCGCGCGTCAGCCTTGGGGTAGCGGGCCTTGCGCAACCGCTCGCCGTTGCAGTACAGGTCGGTCACCGGTCCGTGCGGCCAGTTCTGCCGGCCCAGGTCGACCTTGAGAACCGCTCCTTCGTGCGGTTCGATCCCGTCCAGGCGGATACCGCCGACCAGGACGGCCTCGCCGGGCCCGCTCGGGCAGATGCGGATGTCGCAATCCGGGCTGCCGAGATCCTCCAATTCGAAGCGGACCGGTTCGGGACAGGCGTAGACCCCGGCCTCGACCAGGACCACGATGTGTTCGATGTCAGACAGGCCGGCCAGGCGCAGGGCGCGCAGCCGCTTCAGGGCCGCGGCCAGGCTGGACAGCGGCTGGCCGGCCAGCCCGCTCGCCTGGTCGGAACCGCGCGGGGAAACGTATAAGGTCAAGGTCTTGGGATTCATCGTCACCTCCAGCGCGATGTGAAGACACACCGTCCGTCCTGGTTCAAGGCAAGGACGCCGAGGCGAACCAATCGCGCGGCCAGCTCAATGCCTTCCTGGCGGCTAAGCCGGACGGCGTCTTGCACATCCTCCGGGCGAAACGGGTAGCCCGGCCCGTCGGTGTAGTTGTTGCAGCCATACTGGATGTACAGCCAGGCCACCTGGCGGACAGTCTGCTCATCGGTTCCTGCCGGCAGCAAGGTCCGGGCATGCTCGAGCAAGCGGCGGTAGTTGCCTTCTTCCCTGGCGCTTTCCAGGTTCATCGAATCGCTCCCTTCAGTTGGCCGGCCTTATCGCCAGGACATCTCCGGCCTTCACTGGAATGGTGAGGCAGTCGCCGCTGACCTGGTGGCTGCCGACAGACACGACGTGACCCGGCCACGGGTTTTGCAGGACCAATTCGCCGTCCCGGTTGGCGCGGATGCTGACCGAACAGACCGTGCCGGCGCGAAGCGACGCGCTGACCTGGAAGGCGCCGTTGGCCCACAGGTTGGCAAAGCGCGCGTTGGGATGGGTTCGGCGCGGCCAGACCGGGAATATCCGGATGATGCCCTCATGGCTTTGCAGCATCATCTCCTGGATCGTGTTGGGCACCAGGCTGAGGTTCTCGATGCCGTGCGGGTTGCGGTCGAAAAAACCGTTCGGCAGCCCGAGGGTCGCCACGCGCGTTACCAGTTCGTCAAAAATCACGTCAGGGTCAAAGCCGACGCGGACCGCGGCCGGGAAAAACAGGCAGCTGATGTTGCCGTCGTTCCAGGCTCCGGTCCGGACATGCCGTGATCCTCCGTCCGGAGGGTTCTGGCGCAGCCAGTATTCGGCCAGGCGCTTCTCCTGCTCGGATCGCACCGCGATCGTGTTGCGTGCGGTCTCCAGCAGCTCCGGCGGCGAATCAAGCCCGATGGCGCCAGCCGGGTAGATGTGCATGATGTTGCCCGGGAAGCCAAGTGACCAGCGATTCCCCTTCTCTTCGTTGAAAAAGACGCGTTTCTCCAGCATGTCAGCCGGCAGCAGGTCACGGACATCGACAGTCAGCTTGCGCCTGCGGTTGTAGCTGGAATCGAGATCGGCGACGCGGCCGGACGGGAACGGGCTCAGCTTTTGAGCGATTTCGTCCCAGCGGGCCCGGTGCGCCTCGTCCAGACCCAGATCGGCGCTGAGCGACGGCATGCGGCTAAAGAACAGCTTCAGGTAGCCGAGCGTGTTGACCGCGTTCTCCGGCATGCCGGACTCGGCGACCTCCCGTCCTGGGAAATCACCTTCTCCTCGAAGGAGGGGTGGAGCCCCATGTTGATCGGGACATTGAGGTAAAACGGATCCAGATCTAAAAACACCGGTTGGGAGACATCCGGGGGATAACCCTGGCGGATCCACTCGCGCATGGTC
>JAAZFW010000151.1 GCA_012511525.1 Clostridiaceae bacterium | reverse complement strand
TGAAACCGACTTTACCCGCGATGTGGTCAAGGTGCTGCTGCAGGGACGCAACAGCGGCAAACACCATTACATCGTGGTTGTGGCCGAAGGCGCGGGGAGCGCGACCGACGTCGCCGCCAAGATCGAGGCCATCACGGGCATCGAGTCGCGCGCGACAATCCTGGGGCACCTGCAGCGCGGCGGCAGCCCCACCAACCGGGACCGGACCATGGCCAGCATGATGGGACTTAGGGCGATCGAATGCATCCGCCAGGGCTGTTTGAACCGGATTATCGCCTACAAAGCCGGCGAATTGGTCGATTTCGAAATCGAGGAAGCCCTCAGTATGACCAAGACAATCGCCGCGGTGGAAATCGAACACGCCCGTATCCTGGCCGCCCGCCGGGCCCCTTGACGGGTCGCGCGCCGAAACGCCAAGAAGGGACCGGTTGAACCAGATGAAGCTGCGGGTTGTCCTGACAATCCCCAACCTTTTGACCCTGATCCGCCTGCTGGCCATCCCGGTGCTGGCCCGGCTGATTTATGTCGGCCAACCGTATGACCTGGTTGCTTTCCTGCTGTTCCTGGGCATCTGGCTGACCGATATGCTTGACGGGTATATCGCCCGCAAGTACAACCAGATCACGGAGTTCGGCAAGCTGTTCGACCCTTTTGTCGACAAGCTGTTCCAACTGACGACCGCCGTCATGATGTGCGTGGTTGGCAAGCTGCCCCTCTGGGTGCCGCTGGTGATCGGGGTCAAGGAACTGGCCATGATCCTGGGAAGCCTGTTCCTGCTGCGCGAGAAAGACAAGGTCGTCTACGCGCGCTGGTACGGTAAAGCGGCCACCGTGCTGTTTGTCGCGGCGTTCGCATCGCTGTTTTTCCTGCCTCAGAACGCCGTCTGGCTGTCCCACTATATTTTCATTCCGCCGATGGCGATGTCGCTGTTTGCCTACGTGTGTTACGGGATCAATTTCTTCCGGCTGCGCAGACAGATGCCGGACAGCCGGCCTGAGACCAAAACCTGATCCCGCTTCGCGTCCGCGCAAGCAGACCGATCGCCTGACACCGAGTCTGACCTGCGGCCAGACTTCGGATATCCATTGGAGTGCTGACAACCGATGAACCATAGAGCCTTAAGGATTCTCGAATACGATAAGATCATCCATGAACTGGCCGCCCTGGCGCATTCCGAACCGGGCCGCCAGCTTTGCCTGGCCCTTGAGCCAAGCTCGGATATGGAAGCGGTCACCCGTCTCCAGGAGGAGACCGACGACGCGGTCAAGGTGATCCTGGAACATGGCCTGCTGCCCTTGGGCGGCATCAGCGACATCCGGGCGGCGGTCAGCCGCGCGGCAGCGGGCTCGCAGCTGAATTGCCCGGATTTTTTGCGCATCGGCGCGCTGCTTCGGACCGTCGACCGGCTGCGCGGCCGCTTGTCCGCCGACCCACCTGTGCGCGTCCTGGACCGCATGATCAGCCAGCTGCAGCCTGACAACGCTTTCGCGGCGCGCATCGATGACACGATCGCAGGCGAGGACGAACTGCACGACCGGGCCAGCCCGCAGCTGATGAACCTGCGCCGGCGGATCCGCGAAGCCCAGAACGATGTCAAGGAGAGTTTGAACCGCATCGTGCGCAGCCAGGGCCGGGCGCTGCAGGAGCAGCTGGTGACGATGAGAGGCGATCGCTATGTCGTTCCGGTCAAGGCTGAGTACCGCGGTGAAATCCCCGGCCTGGTGCATGACACGTCGTCGAGCGGGGCGACGCTGTTTGTCGAACCGCTGCCGGTCGTGGCCTTGAACAACAAGATCCGTGAGCTGATGAGCCTGGAGCGGGAGGAGATCGACCGCATCCTGCTCGAGTTGTCCGATTGCGTCGCCGGGCGGGCCGACCTGCTGCGCAATGACCTGGCGCTGTGTGCCCGGATCGATTTCATCATGGCGCGCGGCCGGCTGGCTCTCGAAATGCGGGCCATGCGCCCTCAGCTTAACG
>JAAZFW010000150.1 GCA_012511525.1 Clostridiaceae bacterium | reverse complement strand
TCGATGTTTTGATCAAACGCTGCGGCATGTCGCGGCTGATGACGAAAAAAATAAGGCTTTATGGCCGATTGCTCTTAAACGGCAAACCGCATCGCATGATCGACCCGGTCTTCAGCGGCGACCGGATCGAGGCCAGCTATGAACCGCACGGCAGCCAGGGACCGGCCCTGCGTGAAATCCCCGGGGTTGCCGTCCGCTACCGGGACGACTGGCTGCTGGTCCTTTCCAAACCGGCCGGTCTGGTCACCCACCCGACCTACCTGCACGACCAGGACGCCCTGACCGCCAAGCTTTCGGACCGTCCGCTTCATCCGGTCAGCCGCCTGGACCGAGACACGTCCGGGCTGGTCCTGATCGCCCTCAACGGCCACGCCCACTACGTGGTTGCCGGCCAGATCCTCGCCAAGCGCTACCTGGCCCTGCTCCACGGCCGTCTGCCTGCTCCATCGGGCCTGATCCGGGCCCCGATCCGCCGGTCTTCGGACAGCATCATCCTGCGCGAGGTGCATCAGGACGGTGCGCCGGCACGGACGCTCTGGCGGGTCTGCCGCTATTATCCGGAACGGAACGTATCGCTGGTCAGCTTGACTTTGCTCTCAGGAAGAACCCATCAACTGCGTGTGCACAGCCAGGCGATTGGCTGCCCGATCGTCGGCGACGACCTGTACAGCGGAGGCCGCAAGCCAGATGATCTGGATCGCCAAATTGGACGCCAGGCTCTGCACGCGGCTCTGCTTTGTTTCCGGCACCCGCAAAGCGGTGTGACGCTGCGCGTCAGCGCGCCGCTGCCGGACGATTTCAAGGAACTGCTCGTTCAGCTCCGCACCGGCCGGCCGCGCACAGACTCGGCCTGACAGCGCAGCTGCACGGCCAGCTGGCGCGCCGCCTGGTCGCCTACGCCGCCTGACAGCAGGCGGGCCAGTTCCGTTTCCCGTTCCGATTCGAGCAGCAATCGCAGCTCGGTTCGGGTGCGTCCCCCGGACAGCTGTTTTTCGATCAGCCAGTGTTCATCGGCCATGGCGGCAATCTGGGCCATGTGCGTGATGCAAAAAACCTGGCGGCCTTGCGCCAGCGCCATCATCTTCTCCCCGACTTTGCCGGCGGTCTGACCGCTGACGCCGGTGTCGATCTCGTCAAAAATCAAGACCGGCACCTGGTCGACATCGGCCAGGATGGTCTTGATCGCCAGCATGATGCGCGACGCCTCGCCGCCGGAAGCGATCCGGGCCAGCGGCCGCAGCGGTTCACCCGGGTTTGCCGAGAGCAAAAACTCAACCGTGTCCAGGCCGGATGCCGGAAACGACGACGGCTGCCCGGGCAGATCGGCGAACTGGACCGAAAAGCGCACGCCCGCCATGCCCAGATCGTGCAGTTCGCGGGCGATTTTCGTTTCCAGGCCGGTCGCCGCCGCGCGCCGCTTATCGCTCAGATCGCGGGCCGATGCCAGCAACGCTGCAGCCAGGCGGGCCTGTTCGGCTTGCAGCTGGTCATAGCGCGCCTCTCCCCCGCTCAGCTTTTCCAGCTGGGCGGAGGCCTTTTCCAGGAAGGCCGCGACAGATGCGAGCGAACCGCCGTATTTACGCTTCAGTTTGTGCAGCACATCCAACCGTTCGTCAATGCGCTCCAGTTCGTCCGGGTCGGCGTCGTAGGCGTCCAAGGCCGCCCGCAGATCGGAAGAAGCGGTTTGGAGGATGTCCTGGGCGCTGCGCAGCGCTTCGTCCAGGTCCGTCAGGCTTGAATCCAGCCTGGCTGCTGCCGACAACCGGGACAGGACCGTGCCGATCCCGCCCATGACGGACGACGGATCGTCGCCCGACAGGATTTCGGCACTTTCCAGAAGCGCTTCCCGGATCTTCTCGGCGTGCCCCAGAACGCGGCGACGTTCGGTCAGCTCTTCGTCCTCATTGGGGCGGATCGCCGCGGCTGCGATTTCGCGGGTCTGGTAGCTGAGCAGGTCGATCTGGCGGGCACGCTCGCCGGGATCGCTGCCCAGCTCACGCATCGCCTCGCGGCAGCGGCGGTAGCGCTGCAGCAGGTCCGCATAGCCGGCCAGACAGGCCGCAACCGGCTCCCCGGCATAACGGTCCAGCAAGGGCAGATGGCTGTCCACCCGGAAGATGGCCTGCTGGTCATGCTGTCCATGGATATCGATCAGGGACGAGGCGACGTCGCGCAGCTGTGTCAAGGTGGTCAAACGCCCGTTGATCCGGCAGACCGATTTGCCGGCCGCCGAGATCTCACGTGACAAGATCAGCTCAGAACGGCCTTTTTCGTCCAGGCCAAGATCCTGGCCCACGTCAGCGGGCAACTGTCCGGGAGACAGCGAAAACAGTGCTTCCACCGTAGCCGACGCCTGGCCGTACCGCACCATGTCCCGGGACGTGCGGCCCCCGGACAGGGCGCTGATGGCATCGATCAGGATCGATTTTCCGGCGCCGGTCTCGCCGGTCAAAACCAGCAGTCCGCGGCCGGGCTCCATGACGATGTTC
>JAAZFW010000149.1 GCA_012511525.1 Clostridiaceae bacterium | reverse complement strand
GCGATGATGATCCCGGCTGCGATCCCGATCACCTCGTTGAGGCCGAATCCGTTGCGTTTGCGGATGCGCATCAGCTTTTCTGTGCGCTTCCGCACCAGGTCGTGCGGGCGGCGTTGCCCGCGGGAAATACGTTGTCTCATGTCAAAACCTCCCATGATTTATTGCCGGCAGTCCCGGGACTGCATTCAGCCGAAAATCGTGTTCAGCGCGTCCAGCGCGCCATGGAAAAGCGGATAGAGAAACAGGACAGCCACCGGAACCAGGCTGGCCGCGGCCGTCCATACCAGGCGATGGCGCACGCGGTTTGTTTCCGCCTGCATCTGGCTGAAGTAACGGGCAAACAGCAATTCTTCCATGCGCTGCATGCTTTTTCCCGCGACGCCTGTCTGCAGGCACTGCTGGATGTTGGCCTGGAGCAGATCGACGTCCTGACCTGAAAAGGATTGCCGAATCACGGCAAAAGCCTGTTCAATGTCGCAGGTTACTTCGAAGATTGCGGTAAACCGGACCAGCACAGGACCGACGACCGGTTCGCGGACCGCTTCCGGCAGACCGCGCAGCGCGTCGGTCACCGCAACGCCGGATATGATCTGGCTTTCCAGGAAGCGGTACACCTTGTAAAGGCTGCGCGAGAACGCTTGCTGCCGTTTCCTCACCCGGTTTCTGACGATGTTGTCGACCCACGCGGCAAGCCCGGCTGCAGACGCTAAGGGCACCAGGGGTGACGGATGCGTCAGCAGGCCAAACAGCAGCAAAAAGACTGGCAAAGCCAGCTGCGCGAGAAGATACAGCTCCAGGGCCCAGGCGTGCTGGTAGCCTGCCCGCTGCAGGAGACGGCGCATTCCGGCAACAGGCCTGCCTGGATGCAGCGCGGACAGCCACCTTGGCCGACGGTCTGTTTTCCGTCCGGGCTGGTTGCTGAGCGCAGCCTGGGACAAAGGGTTGCCCAGGCCAAGGAGCAGCGCCGGAAGCAGGTGATACAGGCAGCCGAACAGCACCAGGCCGGCCGGCAGCAAGATAAACAGGATCCTGATCGCGCCGCGGTCCATGCTCAGGCACCGAGCCTGTTTTGGATCAGGCAGAATGCGGCGACCGCGGCCAGGTAGCTGATCATGCCGACGATTGCGAGCATCCGGCCGGGCATGCTGGCTGTAAAGAGCCGCAGGAGGTCGGCGTTCGTCCCCAGCCGCAGCAGGCAGCCGGCCGGAACGGCCAGCAAAACCAGCCCGGTGATCCGCCGGTCGTGCGCGTTGGACAGCTTGCGCCGGGTATACTCCTCCTCGATCCGGCTGAGCTGCCATGCCAGGTGCTCGAGCAAAGCGGGCAGATCGCCGCGGTAACGCAAGTTGAAGCGCAGCGCCACAACCAGGTCTTGGAAATGCTCGTGCCCGATCCCCTGGCGCATCAGGTCCAGGGCCTGTTCGACGGCCATGCCCCCGCGCACGCGGGTCACAAAGGCTGAGACCGCCGCGCGCGTCGGCTGCTCCAGCCCGGCGTCGAGGCATTTCTGGCAGGCGTAGATCAGGTCTTCACGGACCTGGCACCACCGGCTCAGCGAGCTGGTCAGCTGCAAGGTCTGCTGGCGAATCCGGACCCTTTGTCCAGGCAACGTCCATTTCATAGTGATCAATCTCCTCCCGATAGCCGCGGACAACAACAATCCTGTCAACTTTGAACTGCTTCAGTCCGACGATGATGTCCAGGCTGCTGCCGATCATGCGGCGCAAAGTCCGGTCGCTTTCTCCGCTCGAAGCCGGCCGGGCGAGGGCCAGCAAGCGGTCCGGCACTTCTTCCGGCCGGACGGCATGGATCGTGCCCAGGCAGCGGTGGCCCGAAAAGGCGGCGTGGATAAATGCCAGCGCCTCGTCACCGACGATTTCGCCGATGCAGTACGTGTCCAGCGACATGGTCAGCCCGTCGCGAACCAGGTCGTACAGGCTGACCGGACGGCCGCCTTCGTGCGGTTTCTTGATCCGCTGCAGCAGGCAGCAGGGTTTTTCCGGGTACAGCTCGCTGTCGCTCTCAGCGACCAGCACGCGCTCCAGACGCGGCATTTCTTCCAGGAAGGCCCGCAGCAAGGTGGTCTTGCCGGCAGCGCCCCTGCCGCAAAAGAGAACGGAGCGGCCTTCTGCCGCCCAGTGCCGCAGCCTATCCGCGACCGGTTCGCCGAACATGCCGCCATCTTGAAGATCCATGAGGCGAAGCGACTTTTTCCGGTGCTTACGAATGCAAAGCGTCGGGAATCGGACGCTGCGCGGCGGAATGGTCACGTTGATACGCAGGCGGTTCTGCTCGTCTGTCACGCGGCAGTGGCTGTCGTTCTCGTTGATCTGGCCGCCATTGCGGATCACCAGGAGGCGGCAGAACGTGTCATAGGTCCCGGCGTCCGAAAAGCGCAAAGGCAGGGCCTGGCGGACGCCGTCCACCTTGATCGTGAAGGCGTCCGGGGCTGTCGCATCCACATCCGTGACCGCCTCGTTCAAAATATACGGCTGCAGCGGGCCGTAACCGAACAGGAAGTCCATCACTTGTTGCTGCAGGTCACGGCGGAAAAATCCGGCCCGGACGCTGACCTGGTCGGCGGTGCGGGCGATGATGTCCCAAAGCACCTGGCGGGGAACCTTGTGAGCGGCGACAGCCGCGACCGTGGCTGCGTCCGACTGCAGGATCTGGCTGCAAACGGTCGCGACCAAAGCCTGCAGGTCGGGCTGGACCGGTTCGGCGCCAGACGGCCTGTCCTGGTCCATCAGGATCAGCGGCAAGCCGGTATCTTCGGCCTGGACTTGCTGCAGCTGACTGGCCAGCCAGGCATGGGATGAGACGACAGGCATGTCAGGCACCTTCTTTCGCAGGGATCCGGGCCAGGCCAAGCCGGTCGGCAAGGCGACCGTATTCGGACTTGTTTTTTTCGCAAAGCGATGCCGCGTAGGGATGTGTCCGGCGACTGGCTGTCCGTTTTGCGCAAGCGGAAATCCGGGCAGAGAGATGGTTTTCGCACAATTCTGCCATGGTGCTGCCGCTCAGGTCGCGCTGCTGGTCGTAGGGAAATGCGACATAGTGCAAGCGGTCAAGCGGCAGGTGATGGCGGCTGATCAGAAAATCGACCATCCGATTGACTTCACGGAACGTGCCTAGATCTGCCTTGAGCGGCAAAACGATCTGATCGGCGGTCATCAGGGCCAGGCAGGTGTAGGCATCGAAAATCGTCCGGTTCACGAGCACCAGGACCAGGTCGGTCACCAGCTGCGCCATCTTGAGGACCTGGTGCAGCGAATCCAGGTGGACATACTCGTAATCCTCCAGCTTGACCGTTCCAGATAGCAGCCGCAGGCGGGAAACCGCGGTTTCCTGAGTCAGGGAGCGCAGGGTCTGCGGCGTCAGGCGGCCCTGCTGCTGGGCCTTAAGAGCCGCAGCCAGTCCGCAGGTCTGGTCTTGTGTCCGCACCCGGTAGACGTGACCGGGCACGCCGAGCAGCAAGTCGGCCCGGGGGTTGAGCAGGTTGGCGTCAATGACGAGGACATCGCGGCTCTTAGCCAGGAAAGCGGCCAGCTCGCAGCCGCAGGCAGGACCGTCCCAGACACACAGCAGCGGTGCGGCCAGCCTGACATCTTCCGGCGGTTTCTCGTCCTGCACGGCTTCGGACGGCTGATCCGCCTGGTCCTGACGGCCGATGCGCTCCAGGGCACAGGCCAACTCGTCGGCCTGGTCCAGCCGCCGGGCAGGATCCGCGTGCAGGCAGCGACTGAGCAGGTTTTTCAGATCGTCCGGCATGTCGGCAGCCAGTTTGCCTGCCGCCAGACAACGGCAGCGTTGCGGCGGATCGCCGGTCAGCAACACCAGCGCTGTCAAGGCCAGCGCATAAAGATCGCTGCCGGGCCCGGTACGGCTGGCGGACTGTTCCGGCGCCGCATACTGCGGCGTCAAGGCCTGAAGTTTCTTCGCCTGGTCTTCGCCGCCTGGCCTTATGACGCGCGCCGCCCCGAAATCGATCAGGCCGGTACGGTCCTGGCCGTCGACAACCAGATTGTCCGGCTTGATGTCGAGGTGCGCGAGGGCCTTTTCATTTTGCTGATGCAAATAGACAAGCGCCCGAGCCCATTGCACAAGCCAGGGCAACACCCGCTGCCAGGGCAGTCCTCCGGCCTCTTCGGCCAGGATCGCGCCGGCTGTCCGTCCGGGAAGAAACGTGAATACGGCGTACCGTGTGCCTGTTTCATCGCAGGTTTGGCCCAGGCAGCGGGGAATACCCGGATGCCAGGCTTCGGTCAGCCATTCCGGCACCAGGGGGTCGACAAAGGAATCCAGTCGTTTCAGCACGACCTGCCGGTCAAGGCCGTCACGGGCCAGGAACCCGGCAGACAGCGTTTTTTCCTGTTGGTAATCAGTCCATGTCAGCTGTGCCACTTTTCTTCGTCTCCTCACGGTCGCATCATGATCTGCAAGGACGAGCATAACGAAAAAGAGCACCCTTGCGGATGCTCTTGATGCGACAAATGAGGACAAGCCCGGCGCTGAAATCAGGCCGATTTGTCGGTCTTCAGGATCACTTCGGGCGGTTTTTCACCCGTCACGCTGGCTTTGGTGATAACACAGCGGGCCACGTCGTTGCGCGACGGCAGTTCGAACATGATGTCCATCATGATCTCTTCCAGAATGGCGCGAAGACCCCTGGCGCCCGTATTGCGCTCCAAGGCTTGGCGGGCGATTTCCTGGACAGCATCCGGTTCGAAGGACAGCGCGACGCCGTCGTAGTCGAACAGCTTCTTGTACTGCTTGACCAGGGCGTTACGCGGCTCCTGCAGGATGCGGATCAGCATGTCCTCGGACAGGCCTTCCAGCGGCACGATCACCGGCAGGCGGCCGATAAACTCGGGAATCAGGCCGAATTTCAGCAAGTCCTGCGGCATGATGTCCGCTAGGATCTGGCCGACGTCCTTCTCCTTGCGGCTCTCGACGATGGCGCCGAAGCCGATCGATTTCTTGCCGGTCCGGTTCTGGATGATCTTTTCCAAGCCGTCGAAGGCGCCGCCGCAGATGAAGAGGATGTTGGTCGTGTCGATCTGGATGAATTCCTGGTGCGGATGCTTGCGTCCGCCCTGCGGCGGCACATTGGCGATCGAACTTTCCAGGATCTTCAAAAGTGCCTGCTGCACCCCTTCGCCGCTGACATCGCGGGTGATCGACGGGTTGTCGGACTTGCGGGTGATCTTGTCGATCTCGTCGATGTAGATGATCCCGCGCTGGGCCCGCTCGATGTCGAAATCGGCGTTTTGGATCAGCTTGAGCAAAATGTTCTCGACGTCCTCGCCGACATAGCCGGCTTCCGTCAATGCGGTCGCGTCCGCGATGGCGAACGGCACGTCCAGGATGCGCGCCAGCGTCTGGGCCATCAGGGTCTTGCCGCAGCCGGTCGGTCCGATCAGGAGGATGTTGCTCTTGGTCAGCTCAACCTCTTCCTCCGCGTCCTTGGCCGCCTTGCCCTTTTTCTGACCCGGCTTGGCGCTGTTTGGCCGGTTTTCGGCGAAAACGCGCTTGTAGTGATTGTAAACCGCGACAGCCAAGGCCTTTTTCGCCTTGTCCTGCCCGATAATGTACTGGTCGAGCGCTTCCTTGATCCTGGCCGGGGACATCAGCTCGGCAGGCGCCTTGGCGGCATCGCCAAGACTCTGCTCATTCTGGCCGTCCTGGAGGATGTCCTCGCACAAGGCGACGCATTCGTTGCAGATAAACACACCCGGCCCGGCGATCAAGCGCTCGACCTGGCGTTCCGTCTTGCCGCAAAACGAGCAGCTGACCGGATTATAACGGTCATCCTGCCCGCCGCCCTTGCTCGGGCGGCCCGGATTCTTTCCCTTGTTGTTGCCGTCTGCCATGATCAGGCCCTCTTGTCCATGATCTGGTCGATGATCCCGTACTTGACGGCATCTTCTGCGGTCATCCAGTTGTCGCGCTCGGTATCGGCAGCGATCTTGTCCAGGGGCTGGTTGCAGCGTTCGGCCAGGATTCTGTTCAGCCGTTCGCGCATCCGGATGATGTGCTCGGCAGCGATGCGGATATCGGAGGCCTGACCCTGGGCACCGCCGGACGGCTGGTGCATCATGATCTCCGCGTTGGGCAGGGCGAAGCGCTTGCCCGGTGTACCGGCCGCCAGCAGGAAGGCGCCCATGCTGGCCGCCATGCCCATGCAGATGGTCTGGACATCGGCCTTGATGTACTGCATGGTGTCGTAGATCATCAGGCCCGAGGATACTTCACCGCCGGGGCTGTTGATGTAGAACTGGATGTCCTTGTCCGGATCTTCCGCTTCCAGGAAGAGCAGCTGCGCTGTAATCAGGCTGGCGGTCACCGAATTGACTTCATCGCTGAGGATGATGATCCGTTCCTTCAGCAGGCGGGAGAAAATGTCATACGACCGCTCACCACGGTTGGTTTGTTCGACGACGATGGGGACGAGACTCATATCGATCGCTCCTTTCAAAAGGGCAGGGCTGCCCGGCGGCAAGCCCTGCCTGTTATCACGTTCAGGTTGTGCTTTCCGCTTCGGCCGGGCTGTCAGCTTCGGCATCCGTTGCGGCATCTTCGGTTTTCTCGGGTTCCGGCGGCGGGGCGACCGGAACCGCTTTTTCGACCAGCATGGCGACGGTCTTGCGGTGCACGACGGCGTCGGCGACAAAATTGTTCTCATCGTCAGATGGCAAACGTGCCTTCAGATCCTCGGCGCTCATGCCGTACTGACTGGCCATCGTTTCGATTTCGGCTGTGATCTCCTCTTCGGTCGCCGTCACGTTCTCGGCTTTGGCGATCGCCTCCAGAACCAGACGGGTCCGGATACGCTGCTCGGCGGGCTCATGCAGCTGATCCTTGAATCCTTCGGCTGTCTGGCCCATGTAGCTGAGGTACTGCTCCATCTCGAAACCCTGGTAGCGCATCTGGTTGCTCTGCTCGTCGAACATGCGATCCATTTCCTGGTGGATCATTTCATGCGGGACGTCCACTTGCGCGTTCGCGGCGACCGCCTGGATCACGTTCTCTTCAAACATGCCGTTGGCCCGCTGGGTGGCGTTGTCTTCCTGCTTCTTGCGCAGGCTGTCCTTGTATTCAGCCAACGTGTCGAACTCGCTGACATCCTTGGCAAATTCGTCATCCAGCTCAGGCAGCTCATGCACTTTGACCGAATTGACCGTAACGGCGAAAACAGCCTGTGCGCCGGCCAGCTCCTCATTGTTGTAATCTTCGGGGAACTGAACCTCGATATCGAACGACTCGCCGCTGCTATGCCCGATCAGCTGCTCTTCAAAACCGGGGATAAAGGTTTTGGAGCCGATCTTGAGATCGTAGGACGAGCCCTTGCCGCCTTCGAACGGCACCCCGTCCACGGAGCCCTCGTAATCGATGTTGGCGGTATCGCCGTCCTGGATCGGGCGGTCTTCGACCGGGATCAGGCGGCTGTTGCGTTCCTGCATGCGCTTGAGTTCCTGTTCGACGGACGCGTCGTCAACCGGGAACTCAGGCTTGACGGCCTCAACGCCCAGATACTGGCCGAGCGTCACGTCAGGCTTGACCGTAACGGTGACCGTGAACTTCAAACCCTTTTCGCGGCCGATATCCAGGATGTCCAGCGCCGGCTGCGAAACCGGTTCGATGCCGTGTTCCTTGATCGCATCGGCATAGGCCGGATTGACGGCCATGTCGATCGCATCCTCGTAGAGGACGCCTTCGCCGTAATACTTGGTGACCAGCGCCATCGGCGCCTTGCCCCTGCGAAAACCGGGGATCTGGAACCGGTTGGCGTTTTTCCTGAACGAGCGCTGCAACGCGTCCTCAAAAACCTCGGCAGGTAAATCTATGGTCAGGACGACCTGATGGTTTTCCTTTTTCTCCAGCACTGATGCCATTACATTATTCCTCCCAAGCGGCACAATCGGCCGATTCTGCAAATGCTACAAGATTCTAACATAGCCGCCGGTGCTTGTAAAGGAACAGGCGGTACCGCAAACACGGTTTTTCAGTTATATTTTGACTTTTTTTGACTTTAAAACGGCCTTGCGGGCTGAACGCGTGGCGGCGCTGGCGCGGGCGTGCTACAATGGCGTCAGGTGCGATTGCATGAGACTTTCAGAATATTGGGAGGTACCGCCATGAGTTTCAAACTGGCCGTCATCGGGGCAGGCAGCCTGGTGTTTACCCGCAACCTGTTCACGGACATCCTGTCGGTTCCGGAGTTTCGCGACATTGAAATCGCTTTCACCGACATCAACCCCGACAACCTGGAAAAAGTCACCCGCCTTTGCCAACGGGACCTTGAAGCCAACGGGATAGCGACGAAGATAAAGGCTACCACCGACCGGCGCGAGGCCTTCGCCAACGCCCGTTACATCATCAACCTGGTCCGTATCGGCGGTCTGCCGGCCTTCGAAACAGATATCGACATTCCGCTTAAATACGGGGTCGACCAGTGCGTGGGGGACACCTTGTGCATCGGCGGCATCATGTATGGCCAGCGCGTTATCGCCGCGCTGCTTGGCTTTTGCAAAGACATCCGCGAGGTCGCCGAACCGGGGGCCTTGCTGCTCAACTACTCGAACCCCAACGCCATGGCCACCTGGGCCTGCAACACGTATG
>JAAZFW010000148.1 GCA_012511525.1 Clostridiaceae bacterium | reverse complement strand
GAATTTGCGCAAATGGCCATTGCTTCCCTCCTACCCGCGCCCGTCATCTGAAAGCAGCGCCTTCAGCTTGTCGGCGATAAGAAACACCTCTTCTTCCTCCAGCGTCAGCGGATTGATGTAGAGCGTCTGGCGGTCATGGGGATAGGCGCCGACCACGATCTTGGGATCCCCTGCGGCCAGAGCCTTGATGACGGCCTGACAGCGGTCAGCATCGGAAAACCAGACCTTGACCCGCGGATATGTTTGACCGTGCGGGCCGGGATATATCCGCGAGGCGACGACGCCAGGGGCCTCGATTCCCGCGACCAGACGTTCCACCCACTGCTCGCGCAAAGCCCGTTCCGCTTCATGATCGCGAGTCAAAAAGCGCTCCAGCGCCGTCAGAAGGCCCATGATCTCCTCTTTGCCGACCTTGGCGACCCGGCCGATGGCACTGGTCGGGTTCCCGTTCAGGCGGCAGGCGTCCACCAGCTCTTTCCTGCCGAGGACGAGGCCGGTGCACTGCGGGCCGCCCAGTCCTTTGCCGCCGCTGAATATGACCAAATCCGCGCCCAGCTGCGTGTAGTGCCAGAGATTTTCGACCGGCGGCAGATTCGCCGCAGCATCGACGATCACCGGAACCGCATGCCGTCTGGCGGACTCGATCACATCTTCCAGCGGCAGGGCGTTTTCTTCGTACCAGCTGCTGGCATAATAGAGCACCGCCGCGGTGCGCCGGGTATAAGCCGCTTCCAGGTCGGACAGCCTCGTCCCGTTCTCGTCACCGAATTCAACCAGCTTCGCGCCGGCCTGCCGGACACACCGGTTCCAGGATATCCGCTGGCACCGGTGCAGCAGGATCTCGTTGGCCAACCCTTCCGTATCCGGCAGCCGGTTGATCCGTTCTGGATCGCTGCCGGCGATGCAGGCAGCAGCCGACAGCATCAGGCCGGTCGCAGCGCCGGCGGCGATGAAGGCGCCTTCATTGCGCGTCATCTGGGCGATCCTGGCGCCCGCCTTTTCCAGCAGCTCGTGGACATTGACAAAGCATCGCGCCGCTTCCGCCATCGATTGCAAAACAGCGGGGTGCATGCGCGAACCGCCCATCGTGGTGATGGTGTCAAACGCATTGATCATGGGCTTGACGCCGAGTTCTTCATAGCGCATAGGCTGTACCTCGTCTTGATTCTCTGTCGTTCAGGTGCGACTGTCGGAACGATCCTATTCACAGTATAGGGACTTGCCGCGCCTGGCGCAACGCATCGGGGTATACGGCTGCCAGGTTCAAGCCGAAACAGACCGCAAAGACAGACCTAGTGCTCAGCCCAAAACTTTTCGTACCAGGCGTTACATGTCGGTTGACAAGATTTGCGCGCAGCTTGTCCCTGACATTTTCAACACAATTGGCAGCTATACTGATCTTGGGCGAGCATTCGGAAGGCAAGCGGATTTGCTTTATGAGGAGTTTGAAATGAAACGACACGTAGTCCTGGCTGTAACCCTGATCCTGGCCCTGGCCGTCATGCTGCCAGGATGCGGCACCGGCAATGAAACCGACTTAGCCGTCAAGATCAGCACCCAGCTGGTCAAAAAGGGCGATCTTCAAATCGGGGTCTATGCGGACGGACGGATCTCCGTTCCTGTAACCAAGGTCAATTTCGCCGCATCCGGCATCGTCAGCGTGATCCATGTCGAACCCGGCCAGGCGGTTCTGGCGGGCGATTTGCTGGCCGAACTGGACGCGGCCGACAGCCTGGATGCGATCGCCAGTGCCGAAACAAATCTTCAGAAGGCACAAATGGCCTATGATGACGCAGTCAGAACACGAGCCTATACGCTGGAAACGGAAAAGGTCAAGCTGCATGCGCTATATCTCAAATACATTGTCCACTTCGACGACGATGACTATGAACAGACCGTTCAAGCCGCAGAGGAAAATGTGGCAGCCAAGGAAGCGGCCCTGACGCTGGCTGAGGAAGCCCTGACCGCATGGCTCGCGCAACAAGATGAATCGACTGGCGAAGGCGAGACGTTAAGCGACGAGCAAAAAGCATATGCCGATGCCAACGATGAACTGGCCGCGGCTAAAATGGAATTGCAGACAGCCCTGGACAGCCTGTCCGTTTTGTTTGACCGCGACGATTTCGCTTACACAGCCGCCAAGGAAGCCTATGACCTGCAATACTTGAAAGTTGAGAACCTGATCGCTTCGACAACGTCTCTCGTCAATGCCGAGCTGAACCTTGACGAAGCCGAAAAGAAGCTGGGCGACGCCAAGGCAGGCCTGGAGCAGACCAAACTCTATGCACCGGTTTCCGGACATGTGCATGAAGTCTCGTATGCGCCTGGTGATGCCGTCCAGTCACGGACCAGTGAGGCAAGCGGCACATCTGACTTGATAACGCTTTACAATCCGACAGATATCCAGTTGGTCGCCTATGTCAACGAAGGTGATGTCAGCGGCCTCGAAACGGGACAGGCTTTGCGCGTCACGGTCGATGCCTTGTATTTGGAAAACCAGGCGGGCACGCTGACATCGGTCAGCCTTGCACCCAAGATCGACAACACAGGCATTGTGACCTATGCCGTAACAGGCCGTCTGGAAAATCCCGACGAACGCATCCTGGATGGCATGAGTGTCTTTGTCCTGTTCTTGAAAAAAGAAAAAACAGATGTGCTGCTGGTGCCCAACAGGGCCGTCTTTATGGACGAAGGGCGGCAGCATGTCCATGTCCAGATGCCTGACGGGACGATCGAGAAACGTCCCGTTGTCCTCGGGCTGACCAATGGCACACTCAGCGAGGTCGTCGAAGGGCTTGTTGCCGGGGAGAACGTCGTGACAAGCGGGGTCGACCGATGAAACCAGTTGAGCTTTTACGCGCGGTTTTCCTCGGTATCGCGGTCAACAAGTTCCGTGTCTTTTTGACGTCGCTGGGGATTATCATCGGGGCTTTCACGATCATCATGGTCGTCGGCATCGGCAAGGCGGGTGAAGACGCGGTATCGGAGCAGTTCAGTCGCCTGTCCGTGGAAAGCATCACGATTGCACGTACGCGGGGAACGGGTTCCGCCCAGACCAGCACGGCCGTGCTGAGCCGCGAAGATGCCGTCCGGATGGTTGACGAACTCGATTATGTCAGATCCATTGGTGTCAGCACCCGGACAACGTCTGACATTTCGGCCGGCATGGTTTCAAGCAGCATTTC
>JAAZFW010000147.1 GCA_012511525.1 Clostridiaceae bacterium | reverse complement strand
GAATTCTGCCTGGCGGTCGCAAGCGGCCAGCGCGACGAGGCCGGCCCGCGGCTGACGCGGCTGCTCAATTGGGTGTACGCCCATGAAGACAGCCTGGCATACGTCTTCGACAGCGTGATCCTATCCTCGGTCTTGCAGCGGTTCGTGAACCGGCTGGAAGAAGGCAAATGACGATCTAAAGGACTGTTAAGAAATGGGCAACACTTTTCTCCGAGAGATTGACGAGTCTGGTCAATCTCTCGGAGAACTTTTAGAGCTGCTTATTGATGAACAGTCCCTTGCGCCGGAAAGGCTGCCTGCGCGAGACCGTTTGGATCCGCCAGCCAGGCCGGCAGAACGATGACCGGCGGGGCTGACGGGCCCTGATTCCGGCGGCTGATCTCAAGCCGGATGAGCCGGGCCTGGGAGATTTTTGCGCTCACGGCGTATCCGCCGACCGCCGCCAGGCAGAACGAGAAGCTGCGCCAATGGTCGGGAACCGCCGGCGCGATGCGGATCGCCTTTTCGTCTGACTGGAGCAGCATCTCGTTGATTCCCTGTACATAGGTGCCCTCGGCGGTGGAAAACCAGGGTTTTATCGAGACCGCCGGTTCGTTGATCTCATAGATCTCGCTGAAGCAGCCGGCCGTCTCGGCGCCCTGGCGGGACGCGGCATGGGCTTTGGCGCCATCGCCGAGCCGGGCGTAAACGACGGCTTTCCAGGCGGCGTACCAGGTGCAGACCGATTTGCCGACCGGGTACATGTTGCCGAATGCGGACTCGTCCTGGCAGAAATCGTCAATCGCCCGGAGTTGGAGCGGATCGTCGGGTGAAATTGCGCCGTAAGGGAACAGGCCGCTCATCACGGCGACGCTCTTTTGCGCGCAGCCCGGGTAGGGAATGTACTTTTCGCCGTCGTGGGGCAAATGCCGGACGAGCGCTTCGGCCTGCCCGGCCCAGTGCATCGCCTGCTCGCCGTCACGTCCCAGGCGCGCCGCGGCCTGGCTGGCAGCCCGCAAGGTGGCGATCGCGCCGCAGGTGGTCATGTAGGCGTTCTCCACGGCCGAACCCAGCCGCTCCAGGTCCGTACACTTGCCGATCACTGTCCGGCCGTCCAGAAGGGTGTAGACCGACTGGTACGAAAAGAATTCCGCGCAGGCCTTGATTACGGGATAGCCCTGCCCGGCCAGAAAATCCAGGTCGTCGCTGTAGCGGTAATCCTGCCAGGCACTCAGGGCGATGTGCGCCATGTGGAAAATGTGGTCGAGCCAGAAGCCGGACGGCGCCGCCTCCTCGCCGGTTTCGACCGTCTCCCAGGGGTAGCGCGCACCACCGTTGAACAATGTCTGGCCGTAGCGCGACGCCCGGGTGAAGGCGCGTTCCAGACCCTGGAAACGAAAGGCCGGCACCCGGCGGGCCAGGTCCAGGTGGTTGCTGGTCAGAAGGCCCATGAAGCCGAAATGCTCGTCGAAGCCGAAATAGCGTCCGTGCCAGTGAGTGTCGAACAAGGCGACCGGGATCGACCAGGGCGTGGCGACGCAGCGCAGGTGGTACAGCGCGGTGTGGTAGACCGTCTCCATGTCCTTTTCCGGCAGCGAAACCGCCGATTCTAACCAATAGGCCTGCCAGTCCGCTTCGTGGGACCGTTTGAGACCCGCAACGCCTTCGGCGCGGATCTGCTGCCTGATCTGGTTGATCTGATCTTCCGGGTCCGTTCCGTCCAGGTCGTCCGCCAGGACGATAAAGCAGGTGATCGGGCGATCGGTGCGGTCAAAATGCAAGGCGAACGTGCTGCCTGCGATCTCGGCCCGGCAGGGCTGGTCGGCCAGGAGGGCGATATGGCCGCGGGTGTCGGACTGGCCGTCGGTGCGGTAGGCGATCGCGATGGTGCCATCGGCAGCCGGCACGGCCTCGAAGCTGACCCGGCGCGGCGGCTTTTGCCCGGTGTGCGGCTGCGTCCAATGGAAGCGGAACGTATAGGCCAGATCCTCCGGCTCGGAGAAGGCGCGCGTCACCGCGATGATGTTCGCCCGGGCATGCACGAAGACCTCCGAATGGACCGAACCGAAGCCTGGGACATCCATGTCCGAAGCGATGGCAGCCCGGGCGACATCCAGAGTCTGGCGCCAGTCGGATGGCTCCGGACTGGTCTGGCCTTTCCGGGACAGCTGGTGGTCGAAGTAGCCGAACGGGAACAGCTCGCGGTGCGGGGTGTTATGGCGCCGGCCGGCCCACCAGATCGTCGGAACCATCCCGTG
>JAAZFW010000146.1 GCA_012511525.1 Clostridiaceae bacterium | reverse complement strand
GCCCTGGTCCAGCAACGCCTGGGCGATGCAGGCCATCAGGAAAGTCTTCCCGGTTCCCGGTTTGCCGATGAAAAGCATGCTGCGCGTATCAGGGGCGTCAAACTGCGCCACGAACTGCTCGCTGACACGCTTCAGTCCCAATATCTGCTGGCGGGGCGACAAATCTGACTGGTATAGCGCCGGATTGGCCTGATCTGAGAAGAGCGAGGCGTCAAACGTGTCGAAGCGGAAGCGCTTCAGGCTGTTGAGGTTCGCCTCATCGAAGAGCAGCGGCACCAGCAGCGCCTGATAGCAGCTGCAGCGCTCGCCGTCATGCTCGCCTGTATCGTGGCAGATCGGACACGTGTAGCGCGGCTGGTCAAAATCCGGTGGAATCTGGTGTGCCAGCAGGTAGGCGCTGCGATCTTCTTTCAGCCGGGCCATCCGGGCGCGCGCCGCTTCGGGCCGCCTGGGCTCGATCGCTTCGAGCAGCAGGTCAGCGCCCGCTGCGGCGATTTCCCGGTCGAGCGCCTCAAGGCGCGGATGCTGCTGGTATGCAAAATGGACCGCGCTGTCGCGCGCCAGTTCCGCCCTCAGACGGCGCTGTTCATAGATCCGGTTCATTTCTCTGCCGATCATGCGTTTCACGACCCTTCGTCCTTTCCATCCGGCCCGGACTGGCGCATCAGTTCGGTTAGATCCATCTGCTGCGGCTCACGTTCACCGGTGGGCGACAAAGCCTGTTCATCGGAACTGACGGGTTCGTAGAAACCATCGAGGTACTCCTTGGAATAATCCCGCTGCTCGAAATTGCCCTGGTTGGTGTTTTTGCCGCCGCCTTTGGGCGTCACCTGACGTTCCTTGGCCAGGCGGGCCGCCTTTTCGTCCTCGTAGGTCTTGACCGCGTCGAGATCGCGCAGCTGGTGTTCGAACCATTCCTGGAGGATGCGGTCGATGAAAGACAAGTTGGGGTGGCTGAGACGGGTTGTCTTGCGCAAGGCCAAATCGATGATCTCAAAATCGTAGCCGAACACGTCGATCCACCGGGTGATGATCTCGTCGTCGTACTCGGTCATCGTTTTGCGCAGTTTTCGGCCGATCTTGCGGCTGAGCTTGCTGATCTTGTCGTGCGCCAGGAAATAGCGGTTCAGGTCGTTGAACGAGACGATGCCGCGCTTGGACCAGTTTTCGGCTACGGCGGCGATGTAGGCCTTGCTGTCGAGCTTGTTGCGCCGGGCACATTCCTGGAACAGGGCGTAGACGACCTCCGGTTCGAATCCGTACCGGTCGAACCAGGCGTCGATCTCACTGTACCACGACGGCGACATCAGGCCCTGGAAGAAGGTCCGGGCGATATCCGCCATCAGCTTCTCCCGCTTGTCGAAGCGTTCGCTGGCCTGCTCCGACTCCTGGGGAAGACTGGCGGTCCTGGGCCGGTAGGTGCGTTCGATCTCAGCGGCTTTGATGTCCGCAACCTCAATGCTGCGCTCCTTGAGGACGATCAGCTCGGCGCCGGCCAGTTCGAGCAGCGCCGCCTTAACCGCGTCCGGCTCCTGTCCCAGCCTCCGGGTCAGATCCTGCTCGGTCAGGCTGCGGCTTGTGCGCGCGGTCAGCAGCAGGAACAGGTAAATCTTAACCGCAAGTCCGCCAAGACCCGGCAAATACTCCAAGATAAATATGTCTGGCACCGCGGTGTCTGAAAGCAACAGTTTCCTGCTTTCATCGATAATCATGTGGCAACCCTTTCCTTTTGGCTGCATCCTGTAACAAGAAACGCGCATCCTTTAAAAAACCCCGCCCTGCAACAGGGCGGGGTTTTATTATAGCATGTTCCGGCTTGCTTGTGCCGGCGTTTCTCAGGCGCCTGTCAGCCTCTTGTAGGATTCGTAACGCTCCTTGGCCGCTTCAGCCGCCTTGGCAAAGATGGCGTCGACCTTTTCGGGCGGATACTTCTTGGCCAGCGCGGAGTAGCGCACCTCGCTCTTGAGGAATGAGGCGAAATCGCCGGTCGGTTCCTTGGAGTCAAGCGTGAAGGGGTTCTTCCCTTCCGCTTTGAGCGCCGGGTTGAATCGGTAGGTATGCCAGTAGCCGACATCGACCGCATCCTTCTCGTGGGCCTGTGCAATCGTGAGGCCGCCGCGGATGCCGTGGTTGATGCAGGGCGAATAGCAGATGACCAGGGAGGGCCCATTCCAGCGTTCCGCCTCCGCCAAGGCGCGCAGGGTCTGGTTCTGGCTGGCACCCATCGCCACCTGGGCGACATAGACGTAGCCGTAGGTCATGGCCATCATGCCGAGATCCTTTTTCTTGATCGCCTTTCCGCCGGCCGCAAACTGGGCGATCGCACCGGTTGGGGTCGACTTGGACGCCTGGCCGCCGGTGTTGGAATACACCTCGGTATCCAGCACGAGCACGTTGACATCCTCGCCGGACGCGAAGACATGGTCCAGTCCGCCGTAACCGATGTCATAGGCCCAGCCGTCGCCGCCGATGATCCAGGTTGAGCGCTTGACAAAATACTGCTTAAGCTCAAGCGTCTTGGCGACCAGCTGGCCGACCTGGCTGTCCGCGCCGTCATAGTTTTTCAGCGCCTCGGCCAGATTGTCGCTGAGCTTGCGGCTCTGCCTGCCGTCTTCCATGTTGTCGAGCCAGGCGCTGACCGGCGCTGCCAGGGCGTCGCCCGGGTTGGCCGCCAGGATATCCTTGAGGTAACCGGCGATGCGCGCGCGCAGCTGCTTGACGGCCAGATGCATGCCCAGGCCATGCTCCGCATTGTCCTCGAAGAGGGAATTGGCCCAACTCGGCCCATGGCCGCGCTTGTTCAGCGTGTACGGCATGGACGGCGCCGAACCGCCGTAAATCGAGGAACAGCCGGTCGCGTTGGAGATCTGCATGCGGTCGCCGAACAGCTGGGTAACCAGCTTGACATACGGTGTCTCGCCGCAGCCGGCACAGGCGCCGGAGAATTCGAACAGGGGCTGCTCGAACTGGCTGCCCTTGACCGTCTCGACGGACATCGGGTTGGGTTTTTCGGATACGGTCTGCGCATAGTCCCAGTTCGCAACTTCGTCCATATGTTCGCCGATCGGCTGCATGAACAGCGCCTTGCCCTTGGCCGGACAAACCTGCGCACAGGAACCGCAGCCGGTGCAGTCCGCAGCTGAAACCTGGATGCGGTACTGGTACTGGTCGTACGGCTTCATGCCTTTCTTGGTCACGAAGGTCTCGGGCGCCTGGTCCGCTTCCTCCTGCGTGAGCAGGAACGGGCGGATGACCGCGTGCGGGCACACATACGAGCACTGGTTGCACTGGATGCATTTGGCCGCGTCCCAGATCGGGATCTGGACGGCGACCATGCGTTTCTCATACTGGCTGGTTCCCTGCGGGAAAGTGCCGTCCTCACGTCCCTGGAAAGCGCTGACCGGCAGTTCGTCGCCGCGCTGGGCGTTCATGACATCGGCGACGTCGCGGACAAACTCCGGCACATCGCGCTTAGGTGCAGGCGCATCAGCCGCATCTGCCCACTCGGGCTTGACAGCCACTTCGCGGACTGCGTTGATCCCGGCGTCAACCGCCGCATAGTTCATCTTGATGACATCGTCACCTTTGCTGCCGTAGGACTTGACGATCGCCTTCTTCATGTAGCCGACCGCGTCGTCAACCGGGATGACCTGGGCCAGCTTGAAGAAAGCAGCCTGGCAGATGGTGTTGATCCGGCCGCCAAGCCCGATGTCGGCCGCCAGCGTGACGGCATCGATGGCGTAGAAGCGGATCTTCTTTTTCGCGAGCGCGCGCTTGACTGCCGCGGGCAGCTTCGCCTCGATCTCCTCGTCGCTCCACAAGGTGTTGAGCAGGAAAATGCCGCCGGGCTTGAGGGCGGAGAGCATGTCGTACTTGTCCACGTAGGACTGGTTGTGGCAGGCGACAAAGTCAGCCTTGTTGACCAGGTAGGTGGACTGGATCGGGTTCTTGCCAAAGCGCAGGTCGGAGATCGTCACACCGCCGGACTTCTTCGAGTCGTAGGAGAAATAGGCCTGCACGTACTGGTCGGTGTGGTCGCCGATGATCTTGATCGAGTTCTTGTTGGCACCGACGGTGCCGTCCGAACCAAGACCCCAGAAACGGGCCGCGATTGTGCCTTTGGTGGTGACGTCGACCGAGTCGCCGAGCGGCAGCGAAAGATGGGTCACATCGTCGACGATGCCGATGGTGAAATTGTTCTTCGGCTCGTCTGCGGACAGGTTCGCAAACACAGCGAGGATCTGGTCCGGGGTGGTGTCCTTCGAACCGAGGCCGTAGCGGCCGCCCACGATGACCGGGGCGCCGGATTTGCCGGCGTAAGCGGCACAGATATCGAGATAGAGCGGTTCGCCATGGGCGCCGGGCTCCTTGGTGCGGTCGAGAACGGCGATCTTGCGCGCCGTGGCCGGAATGGCCGCGAGCAGGTGCTCGACCGAGAAGGGGCGGTACAGGTGCACCTTGACCATGCCGACTTTCTCGCCTTTGCCCACCAGGTAGTTGATGGTCTCTTCGATCGTCTCGCAGGCGGAGCCCATGCAGATGACAACACGTTCGGCATCCGGTGCGCCGCAATAGTTGAACAGCTTGTAGTCGCGGCCGGTCAGGCTGCTGATCGCCTCGAGGTATTCGGACACGATGGCCGGCAGGGCGTCATAGAAGGGGTTGCTGGCTTCGCGGGCCTGGAAGAAAATGTCCGGGTTCTGGGCCGTGCCGCGCAGTGTCGGATGGTCCGGATTGAGACCGCGGGCGCGAAATGCCTTGACGGCGTCCATATCGACCAGCCCGGCGAGGTCGTCATAATCCATGACCTCAATTTTCTGGATTTCATGCGACGTCCTGAAGCCGTCGAAAAAATGCACGAACGGGACGCGGCCCTTGATCGCGGCCAGGTGGGCAACCGCTGCCAGGTCGGCTGTCTCCTGCACGCTGGAAGAGCAGAGCAGGCCAAAGCCGGTCTGGCGGCAGGCCATCACGTCGGAATGGTCGCCGAAGATGGACAGGGCGTGGCTGGCCAGCGCCCGGGCGGAGACGTGGAAAACGCCAGGCAGCAGTTCGCCGGAGATCTTGTACATGTTGGGGATCATCAGCAGCAGGCCCTGTGACGCCGTATACGTGGTCGTCAGGGCACCGGCGCCCAGCGAGCCGTGAACGACGGCGGACGCGCCGCCCTCGGACTGCATCTCCACTACATTGACGGTCTGGCCGAAAATGTTCTTGCGGCCTTCCTGCGCCCACTGGTCGACATAGTCGGCCATTGGCGAAGACGGCGTAATCGGATAGATGCCGGCCACTTCCGTGAAGGCATACGACGTATAGGCGGCGGCGGTATTGCCGTCTATGGTCATGTACTTGTTCTTTTTTGCCATGGAATTTTCTCCTTATCGTTTCTTGCCCTGGTGGCAATATTGTTGTAGGCCAAACTCGATTATATCACATTGACAAATCACGAGACAACCAGACTTTGACCCGTCATCTCGGCCGGAACCGGCAGGTCCATCAAGCCGAGCATGGTCGGCGCCAGGTCGGCCAGTCGGCCTTCTTTGAGGGTCAGCTGGCCGGCGCCGGCAACGATCAGCTCGACAGGAAGCGTCGTATGGGCCGTAAACGGACCTCCGCTCTCCGGGTCGACCATCTGCTCGGCATTGCCGTGGTCGGCGGTGATCAGGGCGACGCCGCCGGCGGCCAGCACTGCATCCGCGACCTGGCCGACACAGGTGTCGACCGCCTCGACGGCCTTGACAGCCGCGTCGAAAAAGCCGGTGTGGCCGACCATGTCACAGTTGGCGAAATTGAGGATGATGACATCGTACACGCCGGAGCGGACGCGCTTGAACGCCTCTTCGGCAACCGGGTAGGCGCTCATCTCGGGCTGCAGGTCATACGTGGCAACCTTGGGCGACGGGATCAGGCAGCGGTCCTCGCCCGGGTATTCCTTTTCCGCGCCGCCGTTGAAGAAAAACGTGACATGCGGGTATTTCTCCGTTTCGGCGATGCGCAGCTGACGCAGTCCCCGGCTGGCGATGTAGGCGCCAAAAGTATTGTCCAGGCTCTCCGGGCGGTAGGCGACGAGCAGGTTGGTATAGTCGTCGAAGGTCCGGTCGTACTGCGTCATGGTCACATAGGTCAGCGGGAATTGTCCGCAAGGCAGTTTGAAACCGGTAAAATCCGGCTGCATGAACGCCCGCGTGATCTCGCGGGCCCGGTCAGGCCGAAAATTGAAGAAGATGACCGAGTCGTTCGCCTTAATGCGCGCGGTCGGTTCACCCTGGCGCGTGATCACGGTCGGCAGGATAAATTCGTCCATGACGCCAGCCGCATACGATGCCTCGATGGCCTGGATCGGATCCTCGGCCATGATGCCTTCACCGCAGGCTATCGCCCGGTAGGCCTTTTCAACCCGGTCCCAGCGGTTGTCGCGGTCCATCGCGTAGTAGCGGCCCATCATGGTGGCCAGCTTCCCGGTTCCGATCGACGCCATTTCCGCCAGAAGTTCGCGCGTGTAGCCGAGCGAGGAGTCCGGCGGCACGTCACGGCCGTCGAAAAAGGCGTGAACATAGACCTGGTCGAGACCGGCTTCTCCGGCCAGCCGCAGCAGGGCGTACAAATGCGTGTTGTGGCTGTGGACGCCGCCGTCGGATAGCAGCCCGTAGAGATGCAGGGCACGGCCGTTCGCGCGGCAGTTGTTGAGCGCTGCCTGGATGGCCGGATTGCGCGCAAAATCGCCTTCCCGGGCGGCTTTGGTGATGCGGGTCAGTTCCTGGTAGACGATCCGGCCGGCGCCGATGTTGGTGTGGCCGACTTCCGAGTTGCCCATCTGCCCGTCGGGCAGTCCGACATCCATGCCGCTGGTCCGGATCAGGGTATGCGGCCAGTTCTGGCGCAGGCGGTCGATGTTCGGCGTCCTGGCGGCCTTGACCGCATTGCCGGCATCGGACGGGTTATAGCCGAATCCGTCCAGAATCAACAGGGCAACGGGTCTTTTTTTCAGTTCAGTCATCGTGTCAGGTCTCCTTCTGGCTCGGGCCATGTGATCCTTGTTTGAAAGAGAGCCGCGCAGGGCGCGTGGCTCTCTTCAACAGATCAGGTTAGGTGTTGCGTCAGGCCTTCCCAGCATGGCAGATCACACTGAATTCGTCCGATTTGAGCGATGCGCCGCCGACCAGGCCGCCGTCGATGTCCGGCTGGCCGAACAGGCCGGCTGCGTTGGCCGCGTTGACAGAGCCGCCGTACAGGACGCGCATGGACGCAGCGACCGCATCGCCGTAAAGGCCGGCGACCGTCTGACGGATCAGGGCGCAGACCTCCTGGGCCTGATCGTCACTGGCCACTTTGCCGGTGCCGATCGCCCAGATCGGCTCGTAGGCGATCGTGATGAATCCGGTTTGTTCGGCGCTGATGCCGTCGAACGCCGCCTTGATCTGGCCGCGGATCCAGTCGAAGGTCTCACCGGCCTCGCGCTGGGCCAGGGATTCGCCGCAGCAGACGATCGGGCGGATGCCGTTGGCTAGAGCTGCCTTGATCTTCTTGTTAACGGCCGCGTCGGTCTCGCCGAAATACTCGCGGCGCTCCGAGTGGCCGATGATAACATAGGACACGCCCATTTCGGCGAGCATCGCCGCCGAGATCTCGCCCGTGTAGGCGCCTTTGTCGGCGTAATAGCAGTTCTGGGCCGCGACTTTGACATTGGTGTAGGCACAGCTTTCAAGAACCGCGGCCAGGGCGGTGAACGGCACGGCGATGACGATCTCGGCCGCGGCATCCACAACAGCTGGCTTGAGGGCGTCAAGCAGCTTGACTGCTTCCGCCGGCGTGCCCTTATTCATCTTCCAGTTGCCAGCCGCCAGGGTCCGGCGCGGGTTCTTGTCCATCAGGCAGTCGATGCCCGGCAGGATTTTGCCTTCGAGGAACTCGAGCGACGCGCCGCCGCCGGTTGAAATATGGGTGACCTGGTCGGCGAAGCCCAGCAGCTCGACCGCCGCGGCGGAATCACCGCCGCCGATGATCGAGACGGCGCCGGAATCGGCAACCGCGCGGGCCACTTCGCGTGTCCCTTCAGCAAATTTTTCAAACTCGAAGACACCCATCGGGCCGTTCCAGACCACGGTGCCGGCTTCGCGGACAACCGCCGAGAAAGCCTTGACGGCTTCCGGCCCGATGTCCAGGCCCATCCAGCCATCGGGTATCTCCCCGCTGAGAACGACCTTGATTTCGGCGTCAGCCGCGAAACGGTCGGCGATCACCGTATCGACCGGCAGCATCAGCTTGACCTGCTTGGCCTCGGCTTTTTCGAGCAGGCTCTTGGCCAGGTCGATTTTATCGGTCTCGCACAGCGATGCGCCGATGTTCTTGCCCAGGGCCGCGCAGAACGTGTAAGCCATGCCGCCGCCGATGATCAGGGTGTCGACCTTGTCGATCAGGTTCTCGATGACCCCGATCTTGTCGGAAACCTTCGCGCCGCCCAGAATGGCGACGAAGGGGCGCTTGGGGCTGCTGAGCGCGGCGCCCATGACGTCGATTTCTTTCTGAATCAGGTAGCCGCAGACCGATGGCAGATAGTTGGCCAGACCAGCGGTGGAGGCGTGGGCGCGGTGGGCGGTGCCGAACGCGTCATTGACATAGACATCGGCCATGGACGCCAGCTCACGGGCAAAGGCCGGGCTGTTTTTGGTCTCTTCTTTGTGGAAACGGACATTTTCCAGCATCAGGACGTCGCCCGGCTTAAGTGACTGGGCTTTCGCCTTGGCATTGTCCCCGATGACGTCGGAAGCCAACGTAACCGGCTTGCCGAGCAGTTCGGACAGGCGGTCGACGGCCGGCTTCATGGAAAACTTGGCCTCAGGTCCGCTCTTGGGACGGCCGAGGTGGGAAACCAGAATGACCCGCGCGCCGGCATCGACCAGGTATTGGATGGTGGGCAGCGCCGCCCGGATCCGCTTGTCGTCTGTGATCGCGCCGGTTTTCTTGTCGAGGGGCACGTTAAAATCAACGCGAACAATAACGCGCTTACCCTGTACGGCGATGTCTTCTACATTTTTCTTCTGCATCATGGTCATTCCAGTCACTCTCCTGTGCGATAGTTTCGGCTATCTAGCCGTGCTGCATTCAATAAAGCCACCTTGTATTGTATACTGAAGCAGGCCTGAAGGCAATGCTTGGTTCATGTTTTTTCGTCTCCGAAGCTTGTCCGG
>JAAZFW010000145.1 GCA_012511525.1 Clostridiaceae bacterium | reverse complement strand
GAAACCCGACCAAGAACGGCGTATAATGGAAAGAAAAGCGGGAGGATCTGGCGATGAGAACGTTGCAGGTGAAAGGTCGCTACCTGGCTTGGGACGACGGCACCCCCTTCTTCTATCTCGGCGACACGGCCTGGGAGCTGTTTCACCGGCTGAACCGGGAAGAAGCCGCATATTACCTCAAAACGCGCGCCAGCCAGGGCTTTACCGCCATCCAGACTGTTGCCCTGGCGGAATTCAAGGGCCTGACGGTCGCTAACGCCTACGGCCGGCTGCCCCTTCAGTTCACCCAAGGCGTGCCCGATCCGGACAAGCCCGATCTGGACGGCGATTACACCTATTGGGCGCATGTCGACCATGTGATCGAAACCGCCCGCCAGCATGACCTGATGATTACGCTGCTGCCGACTTGGGGCGACAAGTTCAACCACAACTGGGGTGACGGCCCCGAAATTTTCAACGCGCAGAATGCGTATCGGTACGGCGCCTGGATCGCCGGCCGCTACCGGGACCAGCCCAACATCATCTGGATGCTGGGCGGCGACCGGCCCCTGGAGGCGAGGCACCGGGCTGTCATCGACGCCATGGCCGCGGGGATCCGGGAAGCGGACCCCAACCACCTGATCACCTTCCATCCGCCCGGCGGGCACGATTCGACCGACTACCTGGCCGACGCGGCCTATCTCGATTTCCACGCGTCCCAGACCGGCCACGACGTCGCGCATTGCTACGCGAGCGACGCGGTGATGCGCAAGATGGCGGATCGGACTACCAAACCCTACCTGGATGCCGAACCCCGCTATGAGGACCATCCGGCCTGCTTCAACGATCGCCTGGGCTACTTCTGGAATGATGCCGACATCCGGCAGAACGCCTACTGGAACATTCTGGCCGGCGCCTGCGGCCACACGTACGGCAACCACAATGTCTGGTCGATGAACCGCGTGTCGACCAGCTATTTCCCCCACCCCTGGCAGGAAGCGCTGACCCACCCGGGAGCCGGGCAGATCGGTTTTGTAAAAAAGCTGCGCCTGTCGCGCGACTTTTTCTCCCTCGTTCCGGCCCCGGAACTGCTCTGCGACCTCTATGACGGCATGGGGCATATGGCCGCGGCCGCCGGACACGATTACGTGTTTTTCTATTCGCCCCTCGGGGTTCCGTTCACGGTCGATCTGGACAAACTGGGGGAGGCAAAATACTACAAAGCATCCTGGTTTGATCCGCGCCAAGGCAGCGAAACCGTTTTCTCGGTCCTGCCTAGCACGGGCAGGACCCTGCTGGCGCCGCCAACCCAGGGCAAGGGCTGCGATTGGGTCCTGATCCTGGATGCCATAACCTGAAGATGATCGAATCGGACAAACAGCGATTGATTCGTGCATTGACGGCCAGGAGCAGCTCCTCTATCATGAACCTGTAGTGTCCGTAACACAGGCCACAGATTTCCAGGAGGAACAAAACACATGCTTGACGCCAAAACGGTAAAGGAATACGCCAAGCGGCTGGGCGCCGACATCGTCGGCATCGCATCCATGGACCGCTTCGAGGGCGCGCCGCCCCAGATGGATCCGCGCTACATCATGCCCAAGGCCAAGTCGATGATCGTGATGGGGTTCCGCGTCATGCGCGGTTCGCTGCGCGGCATCGAGGAAGGCACGTTCTTCAGCAACTACTCCGCCATGGGTTACGGCGGCATCACCTACCTGTACATGCCGATCACCGTGATCAATTTGTGCAAGATCATCGAGGACGAGGGCTTCGAGGCCATCCCGATCGGTCACCAGAGCGACTGGCGCGCCATTGACAACGTCGGTAAGCTGCGCAATAACTACAGCAAGCCAGTCGAGCCCGGCAAACCATCGCCGGACATCATGATCCACCTGCGCATCGCCGGTTTCGTGGCCG
>JAAZFW010000144.1 GCA_012511525.1 Clostridiaceae bacterium | reverse complement strand
GGTCGTACGCGGGATGAAGAAGAAGGCGACCGCACAAAGCGGGATACCGACCAGGATATAGGGCATGCGCTTGCCGAAACGCGTCCTCGTGCGGTCGCTGAATTGACCGACCAGCGGCTGGAAGACCACGCCGAACATGTTGTCAATCGTCATGATGAACCCGATCAGGGCAGTGCTTTGCAGGTAGCGCTCTTCAAGCAGCACCGGTACAAAGCTGTTGTACAGGCTCCAGGCCAGGGAGCTGGCGAAGAAACCGAACCCGATCAGGAATGTCTTGCGGTAATTCAAAGCTTGCATAAACCCTCCTTAACCGTTGCAGCCGGTTTAAGTCCGGCTGGCCATTTCCCGGCGCAGCGCCAGGGCTGTGTCCGGAACGTTGGTGATGATGGCGTCGATGCCGAGCGCGAGCGCTTGCCGGATATGGTCGGGCTGGTCGATCGTCCAGGCGTTGAGCTGGATACCGGCTGCGCGGCAGTCCTCGCCAAGGCCCGGGATTTGCAAATTGGCGTAATGCGGGTGCAGCGCCTGGACATGACAGTGCCTGGCCAGGACCCAGGGTTCGTAGATCCCGCAGCTGTAGAGCAGCCCGCAGGGCACCGCCAGCCGGCGCGCCTGTATTTCTTTGGCCGCCAGCACCATGCTGTAGTGGTTGAAGGAGGACAGGCAGATCTGGTCGGTCATGCGATGCGACTCGGCCAGGTCAAGCACGGCCAGTTCCAGGCCGGGATAGGGGATCACGCTGTTCTTGAGCTCGATGTTGATCATCAGGCCGGATGGACGCACCAGGTCGAATACCTCGGCCAGCGTCGGAATCACCTGGCGGCCGAAGCCCGGCTTGATCTGACCGAAGTCCAGCGCGCGCAGTTCAGCCAAGGTCATCTGGCTGACCTGGCCGGGATCGTTGGCGGCCCGGCGGCACGATTCGTCGTGGGTGACGACGATGGCCTTGTCGGCGGTTAGGTGGACATCCAGCTCGATGCCGTCCGCGCCTTGGCGGATCGCCAGTTCGAAGGCGGCCAGTGTGTTTTCCGGGGCTGCGGCGCTGGCACCCCGGTGGGCCCAGATTTGTGTTGGCATGGTATCCCTCCTGTTGGTTCGGGCCTAAGCCCGTTGTTGGTTCGGCGCGTTGTCCGGGTGACAGTCGCACCAGGCAAGATGGTCGCAAACCAGTCCTGCCGCCTGCATCAGGGCATAACAGATGGTCGGACCGACAAAAGAAAAGCCACGGCTCTTGAGGTCGCGGCTGAGCGTTTCGGATAACACGGTACGGGCGGGAACCTGTTCGGGGGACGTCCAGCGGTTGATGACCGGCACATGGCCGACCGCCGACCAGAGCAGTTGGTCCAGGCTGGAGCCTTGGCGGATCAAGGCCTGCCAGGCGCGGGCGTTGATGACGGCTGCCTGGATCTTGCGCGCGTTGCGGATGATTCCGGGGCTGGCGAGCGCCTGTTGCAGATCGGCATCTGTCCAGGCGGCCAGACGGTCGGGGTCGAAGCCGGCCAGCGCTGCCCGGATCGCCGGCCGCTTGGCCAGAACGACGGACCAGCTCAGGCCAGCCTGCATGCCTTCCAGCAGCAGCAGTTCGAAAAGCCGCCCTTCGTCGTGGAGCGGGATCCCCCATTCGTTGTCGTGGTAGCGCAGGGACTGCTCGTCCTTGCCTGCCCAGGGACAGACGCGCCGTCCTGTCAGATCGATCATCGGACATGCCTCCGCAGATGCTCTCTGTCGGACATTATACCATGTCGGCTGGCAGCTGTCTTCGCGCCATGAAAGATCGCATTAACCCTATTGACATTCAAATGAACCTATGATACAATCAAGAAAACTTAACAAAGGGAGGTGAGAACATGTTACAGCAGTGCCTGCCGGGAACCAACATCCAGATGGATCTGCAGGGAGGACAGGACTACCGCCGGGCGCTCGACGCGGCTTTTGCCATGACGGGCGGGATTTACCTCTCCCAGCTGACCGAGATCGTCGGCGTACCGTCGGCCACGTTGCAGAACTGGGTCAAGCGCGGCTACGTCTCCAGTCCGGTCGGCAAGCGCTACACGCGCCGCCAGACCTGCCGGATCATCCTGATTGCCCTGCTGCGCCACACGCTGTCGCTTGAGGAAGTGGCCGATTTGCTCAGTTGGATCAATAATAATCTGGCGGACGAGCAGGACGACCTGATCGATGACAGCGAGCTTTACCTGTACTTCTGTGATGTGGTACAGGGCTGGCCGCCGGGCCATTGCCCCGGAGCAGACAAACTTGCCGGGCAGATCGAACAAGTCACCAGGCCTTTTCCGGATACGGTGCCGGGAAGCCGGGCCAAGCTCAACCAGGTTCTGTTGGTCATGACGCTGTCATACGGAGCCTGGCTGCTGCAGACCGAGGCCAGAGGCCGTCTGGCCAGTTTGAAAGGGGGCGCTAAGTCTTGATTACGCAGTGGTGGAACCAAATGAACGCGACGCAGCAGGTGTTTGCTGTCTTTGCCATCCCGGCAACGGTTGCCCTGGCGATCCAGACGATCCTGCTTCTGGTTGGCCTGGGCACACACGGCACCGATGCGGATGGCGCCGACGTGGCTGCCGACAGCGGGATCGACGGCGATGTGTTCGCCGATCCCGGGCTTCGCGTGCTGACCGTGCGCGGCCTGGTCGCCTTTTTCGCCGTCGGCGGCTGGGCGGGGATCGCCCTGATCGACTGGAACGTGCCCGTTGCCCTGGCTGCTGTGCTTGCTCTGCTGTTTGGCCTGTGCGGCCTGTTCCTGGTCGCCTGGCTGTTCAAGGTGATGCTCCGGCTGCAGAGTGCGGGCAACCTCGATATCCGCAACGCCGTCGGTTCCATCGGCCGCGTCTACCTGACGGTGCCGGGCGGCGGCCGGTTCAGCGGCAAGGTGACCTTGCTCCTGCAGGAACGCACGGTAGAACTTGAGGCGCTGACCGATGAGCCGCAGCCGATTCAGACTGGTTCCGAGGTCAAGGTGACCGGTATCCGGGGTAGCCAGATTGTCGTCGAATCGCTGCCGGGAAAAGAAGCATCAAGCTAAAAAACTACATGAGCCAACAACATGAGACAAAATGAAAGGTTAGGTGAAACACATGCCTCCAAGTGCCATCGTTACCCTGGTTATCATCCTGCTCGTCGTTATGACGACCTTCCTGGTCTTGCTTTCACGCTATCGCAAGTGCCCGTCTGACAAGATCATGGTCATCTACGGCAAGGTCGGCAGCAACAAGGACGGAACGATGCGTTCCGCGCGCTGCATCCACGGCGGCGCCTCCTTTATCTGGCCGGTCATCCAGGCTTACGAGTACCTCGACTTGACCCCGATCTCGATCAGTGTCGACCTTAAAAATGCCCTGTCGCGCCAGAACATCCGCATCGACGTGCCGTCGCGCTTCACCGTCGGCATCTCGACGGAGCAGGGCGTCATGCAGAACGCCGCCGAACGCCTGCTGGGCCTGAAGCTTCCGGAAATCCAGGAACTGGCCAAAGACATCATTTTCGGCCAGCTGCGCCTGATCATCGCGACCATGGACATCGAGGAGATCAACACGGACCGCGACAAGTTTCTGGAATCGGTCTCGCGCAACGTGGAAACGGAACTGAAGAAAATCGGATTGCGCCTGATCAACGTCAACGTGACCGACATCAACGACGAGTCGGGCTACATCGAGGCCCTGGGCAAAGAGGCCGCCGCCAAGGCGATCAACGACGCCAAGAAATCGGTCGCGGAGAAAGACCGCGACGGCTCGATCGGCGAGGCCAACGCCCGCCGTGACCAGCGCATCCAGGTGGCGGCAGCGGATTCGACTGCCATTCAGGGTGAGAACGAAGCCAAGGCCGCGATCGCCGCATCCAACGCCGTCCGTCGCGAAAAAGAGGCGGAAGCACTGCGCCGGGCGACAACCGCAGAGAAGACGCAAGCTGCCAAAGCGCTGGAAGAAGCCTACACAGCCGAGCAGAAAGCCGAAAGCACCCGCGCCGACCGCGAAAAAGCGACTTTGGAAGCCGATGTCCTGGTCAAGGCCGAGGTGCGCAAGCGTGAGATCGAGTTCCAGGCTGAAGCCGAAGCTGAGCGGCTGCGCCGCCAGGCCAAAGGCGAGGCCGACGCCATTTATCTGAAGATGGAAGCTGAAGCGCGCGGCTTGCAGGAAATCCTGACCAAACAGGCCCAGGGCCTGGGCCAGGTTGTCCAGTCGACCGGCGGAGACGCCAACAATGCGCTGCGATTGCTGCTGGCCGACTAGATGGATGAACAGCTCAAGATCCAGGTCGAGGCGATCAAGAACATCAAGATCGACAAGGTGACCGTCTGGGACAGCGCCGGCGGCGACGGGAAAGCGCCGGCCACCGCCAACTTCCTGTCAGGGATGCTCAAGTCGATCCCGCCGATCAACGACATGTTCAAGATGGCCGGTATGGAACTGCCCGCCTACCTGGGTCAGGAAAAAGGCGTCACACCGCCTGAAGCGCCTCAGCACT
>JAAZFW010000143.1 GCA_012511525.1 Clostridiaceae bacterium | reverse complement strand
CTGTTACGGTGACCTTATTTTTGTGCGCTCATTTGTCAAGGTTCTATTTGAATTTTTCACGCTACGCCTCCTCGATTCAAGCCGGACCGTTTACTGACCCTTGTTGGCCTGGAGCCGCCGGGCCGCTTCCGGATCGCCGATGTGGAGCATCTCGTAGGCCTGGTCAGACGAGGTGAACGGGCCGCAGCCTTTCCCGTGCCAATCCAGGTTGGTGTCCATCGGGTTCGCCCGTCCGGTTTCGGCGGTTCTGCGGGCGATGTGCGCCTCCATGCGCGATCGCAGGCAGGCGACGACCTCCGGATTTTGTTCGGCGACGTTGACCAGCTCCTGGGGATCCTTAATCAGGTTATAAAGCTCGATTTCGGGCTTGTAGTGGAAATCGGGCTCGAGGGCGACGATCAGCTTCCTTTCCGGCGTACGCCAGCCATGCTTGCGCATCCAGGTGCACTCGGTGATGTAATGCTCGCTTTGCACCGCGAGTGCTTCGCCGCGCACGCGCTTCATCAGGTTGCGCCCGTCGAAAGCGATGTCGGTCGGGATGCCCATCAGGTCGAGCAGCGTCGGCATCAGGTCCTTGAGCTCGCAGGAGTCGGACAGCCGCTTCGACCGCAGCTTGCCGGGGTACTTGAACGCCAGAGGCACGGTCAGGGTACACTCGTAGAGCCCGTGATGGTCGAAATAGCAGTCGTGGTCGTAGAGCGTTTCGCCGTGGTCGGAGGTGAAAACAACAAGGGTGTCTTCGGCAAGTCCCAACGCGTCCAGCTTTTCCAAAATGCCCTGGATGCAGGTGTCCATGTAGGTAACCGCGGCTTCGTACAGGGCGATGATGAAATCCTTGTCGGTGCAGCCGAGCGGAAACCAGGTGACGAAATAGTCCCGGAAGGGCTTGAAGTCATACACGGGCTGCAGCGATGTGTTGTTCGGATCGAAGCCGTCTTTCTGGTAGAACATCTTGTGGAAGGGCTCCGGCGGCAGGTAGGGCGAATGGGGGTCCATGTGGCGCATGAACAGGAAAAAGGGCTTGTCCTCGCCGGCCAGGCGCTCGAGCTCGGGGATTGCGGCGCGGTTCATGTTCTCCGCCTTATGGGCGAAGCCGTCGCCTGAAGCGCTCCAGCCTTCATAGTTGATGTACTGGTCGAAGCCGCGCGCCGACGGGTTGCCGGTAAATCCGACACAGGTCGTGTTGTAGCCGTTTTCCCGAAGCACCTCGGCCAGCGTCTTGACACCCGGGGCGATGTCCCCCTTGTGGCGCAAGGCGACGATGTTCGTGCCAAAGCAGTCCATGCCGGTCAGCATCGAGGCGTAACCCGGCGTTGTCGGAATGCTGGGGCTGATGCAGTGGTCGAAAACCAGCGCGTCTTCCTTCAGGTAGGCGTCGATGTGCGGGGTCGTCAGGCGATGATAGCCATACAGGCTCATAAAGTCGGAACGCAGGCTGTCGATACCGAAGAAAAGCAGATTTGGTTTTTTCATATTTTCCTCCTTAACGGGCGTTCAATTGCTTCAGGCAAGCGTTAATGTAACCGTAACTTTCAGCCGCGATGACGACAGCTTGGGCAAAAGACTGCTCCGGGCCGATGATCTCCAGGTCGACCGGACCGTCATATTCGCCGTCGACCATGGCCTTGCAGTAGGCGAACAAGTCGATATCGCCGCGGCCGCAGGCCTGCAGCGGCGGTTCGCCCGGCGACGGGCCGCGCCCGCGGCAGTCGCGGATGTGGATGTGGCGCGTGCGGGCCAGCACCTGCGGGAGCGCCAGCTCCGGGTT
>JAAZFW010000142.1 GCA_012511525.1 Clostridiaceae bacterium | reverse complement strand
GCGAAAAAAAGGGAAAGGGCCGTTCCCGGCCTTTTCCCTCCCTGCCCCGAGGCAGGCACCCTGGATCCGGTTTCCCGCTCCATGGTGATTCATCCGTCATTGAGCGAGCTCACCGCCTGGGTGATCGGCGAGCTGGAATGGGCCGAGCCCGATTCCTGACCCCTGTCACTTCAAAAACAGCTCGATCACCGGCACCACGACCGGCGGCTTGACCGGCGGCAGCTCCAGTACCAGAAGATCGTTGCCCTTGGCCGCGCCTTCGCTGAAATGGCGCACGGCGCCTTCCGTGAACTTGATCTCGCTGGCGTCATGCAGGCACTGGGCGTAATCCACCCGGCCAGCCAGGCCCTTGAGCAGGACATGGGCAAAGGGGTAGGCGAACAGGTGCAGATACAACCGCTTGCCATCCTGGCTCTGGGTGAAGCGGGCGTCCGGCGGCAGCGAACCCAACAGGTCCGGCTCGGCCATCGTGCAGTTGTAGATGGAGCGGCCGTTGACCTTCATCCAGTCGGCATAGACCGCCAGGGCGGCTTCGGCCCGGCTGTCCAGGTAGCCGCGGGCCGTCGGCCCGACGTTCATGAGCAAGTTGCCGCCCAGCGCGACCGTATTGACCAGCATCCGGATCAGCATCTCCGGTGATTTCCATGTCTGCTCGTCCCGGTGGTAGCCCCAGGAACCGGATAAGGTCTGGCAGGCTTCCCAAGTGACGAGCTCGCCGGTTTCGGCGTGACGGATCCATTCCTGGGGCTGGTACTGCTCCGGCGTCCACAGGTCCTGCTCCAGTTCGGTCCGGTTGTCGATGATGATCCCCGGCTGCAGCTTGCGGGCCAGCGCGATCAGCGCCTCGGACTCCCAGTCTTCCTTGCCTTTGCCGCGCATCCAGGCCTTGTCGCCTTCGCCGTGGCGGCCGCCGTACGAAAAGTCAAACCACAGGATGTCGATCTTGCCATAGTTGGTCAGCAACTCGCCGACCTGGTCGCGCATGTAGGCCGCGTAGCGGCGGATGTCGCGCCCCTCGCTCTGCTGGCGGGCATCCGGATCCTCGCGGCGCGGGTGCAGCATGTCGATCGGGAAATCCGGGTGATGCCAGTCGATCAGGGAATAGTAAAAGCCGACCCGAACGCCCTCTGCCCGGAACGCATCAACATACTCGCGGACCAGGTCGCGGCCGGCTGGCGTATTGGTGCTCTTGTAGTCCGTAAACTGGCTGTCGAACATGCAGAAGCCTTCGTGGTGCTTGGTGGTCATGACGGCGTATTTCATGCCGGCCGCCTTGGCCTGGCGGGCCCATGTGCGGGCGTCGTACAGATCTGGATCAAAGTACTTGAAATAGAGGTCGTAGTGCGCTTCCGGGATCATCTCGCGATTCTTGATCCATTCGTGGCGGGCGGGCATCGCGTACAGTCCCCAATGGATAAACATGCCGAAGCGGTCGCGGGTAAACCAGGCTGTGTCGCCCGGTGTCTTTCTGGTGACATAGCTGCTCATGATACATGCCTCCTCTTGGTTCATAGGGTTGCTAATCCGAAAGGACGGACAAGCCTTGCGACCCATCCGGTCAAAGTATACCCGATCGCCCGGCCGGATACCATGCATAATCACG
>JAAZFW010000141.1 GCA_012511525.1 Clostridiaceae bacterium | reverse complement strand
CGCATCGCCAGCAGGAGGCACAGCACGAGCGCAAACGCGATCAACAGGCCGTACCAGTAGACCGGCCATCGGCCGAACAGCTCGAATGCGACCCGGTTGACCGGCAGGTCATGGATGCCAAGGCCGGGGAAATCGACAAGAAAATCAGGCTGCATGGCGGTTTTTCACCTCCGGGGTGTCACGAGAGCTGTCACATAGGCCTGAGGATCGGCCAAAAAGGACAGCTGGCTTAACGCTTGTACGGGATCAATCTTATCATAGATGGACGGATAATCGAAGAGGTCGACAGGCAGCAGGCTGGCGCGTGCCTGGACCATGCCGCCGTGCTCGACCGAATCCAGCGCCTGGACCATCTCGCCGGCGGCGGCGCGTTTCTGCGCCGCGAAGATCAGCTCATCCAGCCCATCCCGGCAGGCTGCGGCCAGGCCCTCCCGCAATCGTTTGGCTGCCTCGGCCGGTTTTTCAGATTCACCGCCGCAGGCCATAAACCCGTAACTGGCGTCCCAGGCAAAGTGGCAGCCGAAAGAGTCGTTGATCAGGCCGTCCCGATAAAGTGCGTCATAGAGCGGGGAAACCGGCGATAGCAGCGTATCCAGGACCAGCCGGGCGGTGCGCTGGCGCCTGGCTTTTTCCAGCCCGTTCAGAGAAGCGCGGCCGTCCCGGACCGGATCCTTGACCCCGATCATGAAAAGCGGGACGTAGACGTCCATCTCGAGCTGCATGTCCTTTTGGCAGGGCAGCTCCGGCTCGCCGGGAAAGATTGGGATGGCAGGCCCGGGATGCGGCTTATTGGCGTCAGACAGGCAGCGGTCCAGCACACCCAGCACCGAATCCAGATCGAAATCGCCCGCCAGCGTCAGATGCAGCTGGCTGGGATGGTAGAAAAGCCGGAACGCTTCGGACAGGTCCTGCGCCGTGATCGAAGCGACAGACGCCGCCGTTCCGCCTATATCTGTCCGAACCGGGTGGGCCTGGTAGAGCCCTTCCATCAGGATCTGGCTGCAGCGCGTATCGGGGTCGTCCTGGTACTGGCTGAGTTCAGCTTGGATGATCGGCTTTTCAGCCGCCACGCGGGCCTCGTCCAGCTGGGGCTGGAGCAAGGCGTTCAGCCAGAGCCGGAAAGCGTCTTCGAAGTGGTCGCTGGATGAGAAATAATACAGGGTGTGGTCGTGCGTGGTGTAGGCGTTGGCCGAAGCGCCGAGCCCGGCCAGATGGCCGGCCAGGCCGCCGCCGTCATCACGGCTGAACACGCAGTGTTCCAGGAAATGGGCGGTACCTGAGGGTAACGCCACCTGGCTCCGGCCATGGCGGCAGCGGGTATGGATGGAGCCGAACGGCACGGCGGCCGCGGCGAACTTGCGTACGAAACCCGGGTAAGGCAGGACACGCAAAGTCAGGCCGGATGGATGCCGGATCGTGATGAGCGATTTGCCGGTCAGGTTGTCATGGCGGCTCTGACCCTGGCAGCCGAAGGGCAAGCGCGTCATGTTTTTCATAGAATCGGTTTCTCCTTAGCTTGGTTCTCCGGTTGCCCGGTCAGAATAACGGTCGTGCGCAAGCGCATCTGGCGCGCGCATGCGATCACCTGTTCGCGTGTCACATCCTCGATCTGGCGGATCGAGTCCTTAAGACACATCAAACGTCCGGTCAGACGGCCGTTGACTTCGCGTGTCAGCAGGCTGGACACGTCATCCCCAGCGGCTTTGAGCGCACTGATCAGCATCATTTTCGAGCGCTGGACAAGCTGGTCGTCGAACTGGCCTCCGGCCAGCTTCCCGACCTGCTCCCGGATGGCTTGTTCAGCCGCCTCGAGCTTTTCGGGCGCCACACCAGCCAGGATGAACAGGCTGGAAAGGAAGCGCTGGCTCATCGAAAACACCTGGTAAGCCAAACCCATCTGCTCGCGGATGACATCGAACAGCAGCGAATGGACATCGCCGCCCAGCATGCTGTTCAGCAGGACTGCCGGGCCGCCCTGGTGGGCGTAATATGCCGGCAGGCCGTCGTACGCCAGCGCCAGCCGGGCCTGCTCGACGGTTTTGACGGTTACGTCGCGGCATTCGTCCGCCGCGGGGCAATCCGACGGCAGCAAGCCCGGATGCAGCCGGGGGCGCACCGCCCGGGGCAAGCGATTCAGGAGCGCGACGCAATGCTCGGTCATGGGCGCGTCGACCGGACCGCCAAGGTAGGCCGACAGCTGCATGCCGTGCATAAGCTCCCGGTAACCTTCCAGCAGGTCGTCCCGCGTGATCGTTTTTAGGTCCTCCGCGCGCCCGATTGCGGGCAGCCCATGGACCTTTTCGCCGCAAAAAAGCTCCAGGCAGCGGTCATAGGTCCATTTAAGCTTGTCGTTGGCGCGTGCGAGCAGGCTAAGCAGGAGGTTTGAGCGCTCGCTTTCCACGATTTCATCCCGGAAGGCTTGGGTTTTCTCATCCCAGTCAGGATCGAGCAAAACTGAGAAAAGCAGGTCACAAGCTGCCTGGAAAGGCGAAGAGCCGTCGGTCCAGCGCGCCAGTGCGTCGACGGAAAAGACCAGGGTCTGGATATCGCCGCTTTTTCCCGCATGGCTGTCCAAAGACGCGCCGTACAGGTTGTCCAGGGCAAGGGCCATCCGGGTGCGGCCGGGATAGGCGCGGCAGGTCGCGGTCAGGACTTCGGCCAGAAGCGCGTTGCGGGCGAGCTGCCGGGGCGTAGCCCGGATCTGGAAAACAAGATGCAAACTGGCCTGGGCAAAGCGGCGGCTGCTGAGCAGAAACAGCGGCACATCCCCGACCCTCGTCTTCTCGTAGCATTGCTCGGCGTCGCGGTGCCAGGCACGCACCTGCTCCAGATCGGCCTGGATCTGATCGCGCAAGACCTCAAGGGAGTCAAAGCGCTTTTCCGGTCGGATAAACTTGAGCAGCTCGATTGTGACGGTTTCGCCGTAGAGGTGCAGGTCGGCATCGAAGATATGCGTTTCAATGACCGGAACCGTTTCGTCCGGGCTGACGGTCGGCCGCAGCCCGATGCTGGTGATCGCTTCCCAGGTCTGTCCCAAGGCCCGGACACGGGTCGCGTAAACCCCCAGGGCAGGCTGGACTTTGCCTGCCGGCAAGGGCAGGTTCGCGGTCGGGAACCCCAATGTCCGACCCAGACGGCGTCCGGACAGGACGATGCCGCCTAGGCTGTAGGGTCGGCCCAGCAAAGATGCGGCCTGCTCGACATCCCCTTCCTGGATCAGGGTGCGGATCCTCGAGCTGGAAATCTTGCCTGGCCCCATGACCACTTCGTCAACAACAACGAGTTCAATGCCGCGCTGCCCGGTCCACGTTTTCAGCAGTGCGACGTCGCCTTCGCCCCGGGCGCCAAACCGGTAGTCGGGTCCGACGACCAGCAGCTTAGCCTGAAAACGCCCGGCGATCAGCTCCTCGAGGAATGTGCGGGCACTTAAGGCAGCCAGTTCCGGCGTAAAGTCGGCCAGATGCGCCTCATCGAGGCCCATCTCGTCGAGCAGCGCCAGCCGTTCTGCGACGGTGCCCAAATAGGCAAACGGCTTGTCCGGTTTCAGGATATGTTCCGGGTGGTTGGCAAAGGTGAAAACCGAACTCGCAAGGCCGCGCGGCCCGCACAAGCCAAGCAGCGTGCGGACAAGCTCCGCATGGCCGCGATGCAGCCCGTCAAAAAAGCCCAGAGCCATGCCTCGCCTGACGGCCGGCAAAGACGGTTCATCCCCCGTGTAGATCCTCAAGATCGATCAGCACCCTTTCTGTCCGAATGCACCAGGCATCCGCTTGCTGTGATGGACATCGCGCGATGGCCGCCAGGCGGCCGTTCCAGGCCAGCAGGCAGCGGTCCGATCCCGGATCGGCCGCCAGGGAAACCGGCTGTCCCCTGACCAGGGCTTCGGCCTGCCCACGCTCCAGATCCAGAACCGGCCAGTCCGGCAGGGCGTCTGCCGGAGAAACCAGCCATTGTTCCGCCTCGAGACGGGTCAGCCGGCATTCGAAATCAGGGCAGCCGGACAGATGCTCGGCAAGCGCTTCGAGTCCGATCGCCTGGCTGTCGGTCCAGGGTCCTGCCCCGGTCCGGCGCAGGGCCTGCGCATGCGCGCCCCAGCCGGTCTCCTCTCCCATGGTTTCGCACAGGCTGCGGATATACGTGCCCTTCGAACAGCGCACACGGATAACCGCCTGTACGTGTTCGAGCAGCGCGACATGCTCCAGAACAGCCTCATAGATACGAACCGGGCGGGGTTCGCGGGTGACCTCCTGTCCCTGGCGGGCATAGCGGTAAAGCGGCCGGCCATCGACCTTGACCGCAGAATAGAGCGGCGGCACCTGGCTTTTGATCTCTGTCAGATT
>JAAZFW010000140.1 GCA_012511525.1 Clostridiaceae bacterium | reverse complement strand
GGTACCAGCCGAACAGGCCGAGCGCGTCGCAGCCGTGCGCCAAAGCACGTTCATACAGCTCGGGCAGCGTATCGTAGGGCCACATCTCATGGCCGTACTGCTGCTTGTTGATCACCAGGAAATAGCCAAGCATGTCCTGGATCCATTGCGGCTTTTCGTGATGCGGCCGCCAGGTGGCCGACCAGGTTTTGTAGTCGTCGGCGCCGCGGTGCCAGCTGCCGGTGTAGAGCTTGAGCACGGTCGAGGGCGACGGCCAGGTCTCGTCCTGCTTGACGAAAGCGAAGCGGTTGAAGCTGAGCGTGACGGCGCCGGTATCCTCGGCATCGCCGGCGGCGCGCAGCTCGCTGGCCATGCAGTCCGGATCGTGGACGCCCAGGTAGAGGGTCTGGCTCTTTTCGGTCAGCGCCATCCATTGCATGCTGGCAGGCCCCGGGTAGGTGATCGCCAGCGTGTTGCTCTCTTCGCGGCCGTAGGGCATGGCCGACAGGACCTGCCCGATGTTGCTGACCTTTTCGCCGCTCTGGTGCGGCCAGAGCAGCGCCGGTTTGCCGCCGGCCAGGCTCTTGATGACACCGATCCTGGGATAGTCGAAATCCGTGACCAGGGCACTGGTCCGGTTGTCGATCACCGCGTCGAAAATGAGATCCTCGCCCTGCAATCGGGCGGACAGCACGACCTTGATCGCGGCCGGGCCGGTCGGGGTCTGGACCGATGCGACGATGAAGTCGATCTTGCCGTCGCCCTGCACGACCTCGTAGCTCTGGCGGTCGCCGAAGGCGACATGCTCCCAGTTCTCGCCCCGCTGGAAGACCAGCTTGAAGCTTTCCGCCGGAACAGCGATCCGGTTGCCGTGTCCGGCCTGGTTGTTCTCCAGCCAGGTCAGGCGGCCTTTTTCATCAAAACGGACGGTCAGGTGCTGGTTTTTCAGTTCAAACATAAGAATCCTTCCTTTCATAGACGGCGATGCCGATCTCTTGAGGCTGCAATGTATGTGGCAGGCTGCTACTTGTCCCGTCGATTGTGTTCCAGGATTTCAATTCATAGCCGGGCAGGGCGATCGCCAGGGGCTGGGTGCCGCTGGTATCGTTCCAGCAGGTGACGGCCGCTTGACTGTCCTTGGCAAAGGCCCGGGCGATCACGTCCGGGTTCTGGTTTTCCAGATCGCGCTCGTCGGTGTAGCGGCCGTGGCCGAGCAGGTCCCAATGCCGGCGGCGCAGCGCCGAAACCGCCTTGGCATAGCGACGCCACTCGGGCCAGGCATCCGCTTTTATGTCACGCACATCCTCGCGGTAGCGCAGCTCCATTTCGAAGCGGAAGCCGAAGGCGAAAGCGTAGTTGACGAAGCGCGGCGTCAGGTAGGGCTTGGGGTTGCGCACCGTGACGATCACGTCGGGGAAGCAATAGCGGAACAGCTCAGGGTAGTTGAGTTCTTCGGAGCGGTCCGGGTCCAGGCGGCAGTCGCGGCGGTCGCCGGCCCGGCTGGGATGGGCGTAGATGCCGTGCAGGCAGTCGACATAGACGGAGTAGGCGTCTGTGATGTTCTCGGTTAAAAACGCGAAGTCCGGCCCGATCTCGCGGGCGCGCTCCAGGATGCCGGACATCAGGAACTGCCGGCCGCGGGTCATGTTCAGGGACGGCTTGCCCTCGTCGTGAGGATGCGCGCTGTCGAAGCAGGGGTAGGGCGGGATGCCGCCGATCTGGTCGTAGAGAACGCCGTCCGGACCGAAAGCGGCCGCCCAGTTGGCCTTGTCGCGCATCAGGTCGCGCCATTCCGGGCAGGACGGACAGGCGGTGGCAAACGTCTTGCGTGTGTAGTTTTTCAAAAAGGCGCTGTCGTGGTACTTGTTGTACTGCTCGTAATACGGTGTGCCCCAGAGCGACTTGATCTCAAAACGATGCCCTCCGTTCTTGTAGAAGGGTGAGGTGACGTCGATCAGGTGCCCCTGCAGGTACAAAGTGACATGGCCGCCGGCCTGTTGGACGGCCTTGATGTTGTCTTTCAGCGTTTCCGCCCCGCCCAGCGACTCGCTGACCTCGAGGTCCGGATACTGGTTGTCGTGGCCGCTGTCGTACCAGCCGAACAGGCCCAGGACATCGCAGCCATGGTCGAGGGCGCGCTGGTACAATTCCGGCAGTGTGTTGTAAGGCCACATCTCATGGCCGTACTGCTGCTTGTTGATCACCAGGAAATAGCCCTGCATGTCCTCGACCCAGCGCGGCTTTTTGTGATGCGGCCGCGTCAGGTTGGCAAAACGGGCGTAGTCGTCGGCGCCGCGGTGCCAGCTGCCGGTGTACAGCTTGAGCACGGTGTCCGGTGCGTTCCACGTCTCGCCGCCGGTGACAAAGGGGAGGCGGTCGAAGCCCAGCGATACGACGCCGGAGTCGTCGGGCCGGCCGACGACGCGCAGCTCAGAGGCGTAGGGCTTGTCATCGTGCACACCCAGGTAGAGCGTTTCTTGGCCGTCGACCAGCGCCATCCACTGCATGCTGCCCATGTGCGGGTAGGTCATGCAGAGCGCGTTGTGTTCTTCGCGGACCGGCGGCAGGGCCGCCAGGCGTTCGCCGATGTTGGTGATCTTGACGCCGCTCTGGTAAGGCCAGAGCAAGGCGGGCTTGCCGCCGCTAAGGGTCCGGATCGCGCCGGCCTGGGGATAATAGAAATCGGTGACCAGGGCATCCGGGCTGTCGTTACGGATCGTGGCGCCAAAGACCAGGTCTTCGCCGGCCAGGCTTACGGTCAGCACCAGGGAAACGGGCGCGTCG
>JAAZFW010000139.1 GCA_012511525.1 Clostridiaceae bacterium | reverse complement strand
TCCCAGCTTTCCATGGGCAGGGGGCAGTCGTACCAGAGCAGGTCGATTTTCCCGTACTGGGTCATCAGCTCGCGGACCATGCCGGTGATGTGGTCGTTGTAGCGCCTGCGCGCGTCGCTGTCCCAGGCGCAGCGGTCGCAGTCCGGGTGATGCCATTCCATCAGGACCAGGTAAAGGCCGATCTTGAGGCCGAACTCGCGGCAGGCGGCGACGAATTCGGCCACCAGGTCGCGGCCGGGACCGCGCCGTACACTGTTATAGGGGTTGGTCGCCGAGTCCCACAGGCTGTACCCGTCGCAGTGGCGGGCGGTCAGCACCATGTATTTCATGCCGGCTTTTTTGGCCAGGGCGGCCCATTCGCGGGCGATGCCCGGCCGGGGGCTGAAGGTGTCGGCCAGTTTTTCATACTCGGGGATCGGCCAGTTTTCCAGCTTCATCATCCACTCGTGACGGCCCACCTGGGAATAGAGGCCGTAATGGATGAAAAGGCCGTAGCGGGCCTGGCGCCACCAGGCCATGCGCGTGTCGCGCGTGTCGGCGACTTGCTTCTCATAATCGGGTTTTTTCAGCTTCTGGGTGAGATCCATATCTGTCATCCTCCCGGACGGCGGCGCTTTTTGCCGATACATCCTACATTGGGTTATAACGTGTCCCAGGCGAAAATGCAAGTCGCCGGACCGCAGTCCTTCAAGCTCCGGCAGGCAATTTTGTGACGCAGGTCCAGAAGGCAGGACAAGTTGTTGTTGACAATCACCAAAAGCCGTGGTACCTTTGATGTAGCATCATACGTATGATGTTGCATCTTCACGCTCACCGAATACCACCGAGGCTAGCTGTGCCGTGCGCAGCTGCCCTTAACAGGAGTCGACCATGCGAAAACTGTGGCAGCAGAAAACCTTGATCCTGATGGCCATACCCGGAATCGTCCTGGTCTTCATCTTCAAGTATATCCCGATCTACGGCATCCTGATCGCCTTCAAGGATTACAAGGCCGCCAGGGGTGTGTGGGGAAGCGAATGGGCCGACCCCTTTTTGGAAAACTTCATCCGTTTCTTCAAGAATGTCAACAGCATGCAGGTCCTGTGGAATACGCTGCGCGTCGGTGTCGCGACACTCGTCTGGACCTTCCCGATGCCGATGATCTTTGCTATATTACTCAACGAACTCAAGGGAATCTGGTACAAGCGGACGATTCAAACCGTGTCTTACGTGCCCCATTTCATCTCGGTCGTGGTCATCGTGTCAATGCTCAACGGCTTCGGATCGGTCAACGGCATGTTTAACGACGTGCGCGAATGGTTCGGCCTGGCCCGGATCGACATGAACAACGGCGACAAGTATTTCCTGCTCCAGTATGTCGGCTCGGCCGTCTGGCAGGGTGTCGGCTGGGGGTCGATCCTGTACTTGTCGGCCCTGTCCAACGTGGACACGTTCCTTTACGACGTGGCCAACATCGACGGAGCCAACCGCTGGCAGAAGATCAAGAACATCGCCTGGCCGGCCATTTTACCGACCACCAGCGTCCTTTTGATCCTCAACGCCGGCTCCATCCTGAACACGGACTTCACCAAAATCTTGCTGATGCAAAACGACAGCAACCGCAGCCAGCTCGAAGTGCTGTCCACCTTCGTCTACTACCAGGGTATCGTGCGCGGCAACTTTGAATACGCGACCGCCGTGAACCTGTTTGTCTCGGTCGTCGGCTTCCTGATGGTCTACGGCACCAACATGGCCGTGCGCAAGATCAACCCGGAAAACAACCTGTGGTGAAAGGTAAGGATATGGCCAGTCAGAAAATGAAAAACCAGATCTATGTCGGCAGCCGGCTGTTTGACGCCGCCCTGATCGTATTCATGGCCGTCCTGGGCCTGATCTTCGTCTACCCGTTCCTCAACGTCATCGCCGTCTCGCTGTCCAGCAACCAGATGATCTCCACCGGCCAGGTGACCTGGTTCCCCAAGGAGTTCAACACGCTCGGTTACGGGCTCCTCTTTGCCGAAGCCAACATCTGGGGCGCCTACTACAACACGATCGTCATCGCCATCGGGGCTACGGCCTTCAGTTTGACCCTGACGTCTCTTCTGGCCTACGTCCTGATGCTGCGCGACTTTGTCCTGCGTAAGCCCCTGACCATCTACCTTTTGATCACCATGTTCTTCAGCGGCGGCACCGTGCCGACCTACCTGCTGATCATGGACCTGGGCCTGATCAACAGCTGGTGGTCGTTGATTTTACCCAACGCCGTGTCGGCCTACTCCGTCTTCGTCTACCGGGCCTTCTACCGGGGCATCTCCTACGAGATCCGCGAGGCGGCCCGCATCGACGGCGCCGGCGAGTTCAGGATTCTGCTCAGCGTCTATGTCCCCCTGTCCAAGGCGCTCTATGCGACGTTCGGCCTCTTTTCGCTGGTCGGCGTCTGGAACAGCTTCTACGACGCCCTGCTCTACATCCGCGACCAGGGCCGGCAGCCGATCCAGATGGTCCTGCGCAAAATTGTCTTCACATCCGGCACGTCGACCATGACCGAGATCACGGACATGCTGAACAACGGCCTGCTCAATGCCAAGAACGTCCAGTATGCCTGCATTCTGGCCACGATCGGTCCGATCCTGCTGGTCTACCCGTTCCTGCAGAAGTACTTTGCCCAAGGCATGCAGCTGGGCGCGGTCAAGGGCTGATCCAACAGCGTCCTTTCCGGGACAACGTCATAAAATACACCAGAGCGTGCGATTTGCTCTGTGTAGATAATCCGTCACCACTAGAATTATTTTAAGGGAGGTTCATGATCACATGAAAACGAGAAAAGCACTCTTG
>JAAZFW010000138.1 GCA_012511525.1 Clostridiaceae bacterium | reverse complement strand
TTGAAGACCATGCCGTGCAGGCCAAACAAGAGCTTACCCAGGATGGCACGGCGTTCCTGTACCGTGCAGGCCGGGTCGTTCAGGCACTGACGGGCCTGCTTCAGCCGACGGCGAATCTCGTCGTGCAAGGCCCACATGATGCCGAGCCCTTTGAAATAGGGGGCCTTGCGCTCCAGGAAGGGAAAGAGGATGTTCTCTTTCTTGGTGTAATGGGCCTCGAAGGTCTGCAGGTCGTTGATCGCCAGAAGCAGTGTGCCGTCCCCGCCGTTTTCAGGATGCATGATCTGCTGCCGGATGGCGTCCAGCCGCGCCAGCAGTGCGGCGTTTTCCTGGAGCAGGTAGCCGGCAAAACTGTCCGGATCCGGCCGCGGCCAGCTTGCCGCCTTGAGGGCGCGATGAAAGGCGTTGATCGACTTGTCCAGGATATCGAGCAGATCCGCGACGGGTGTCCCCGCTTCGTACAGCAGGTGGTAGGCGCGCAGCGTCTGGCGCGGCGTCACTTTGTCCAGCACCGCCTGGTAACGTTCGTAAAGCGGACGGCCTGGTTCCTTGTTCAGCAGTCCCCGCAGGTAATCGACCAATTGGGTGACCGCATCGCGGTCTTCAGGACCCTCATTTCGCGTCGAGCACATGGCAAAACTCCCATCGTCGCGGTTCGGCCGGCCGGTTAACGGATTCAGCCATAGACATCATGGCATAGGCAAGCAGCATCTGCAACACTTGGCGGCCTGTTTCTGGCCCCTGTGTGACAATGTGCCTTTACAGATCCGGATAGCGGGGGGATAATAGAAGTATCTTAATCGACTCGGGAGGAAAAACGATGGATATCAAGGCAAAAATCGAAGAGATCGTTGAGAAAATCAAGACAGACAAGACGCTGGCCGCCAAATTCAAGGAAGATCCGGTCAAGGCTGTCGAATCCGTGATCGGCATTGATTTGCCGGACGATAAGGTCAAGCAAGTCGTGGACGGCATCAAGGCCAAAATGACCGCGGACGACGCCGGCGGATTGCTCGGCAAGGTCAAGAAGCTGTTCTGACCCATTTCATCGACGGATGCATCCCGGCCTTTCCGCCTTTGCGGAAAGGCCTTTGTTATGGATTGTGTTATTGACAGGCAGGCTGTTTCCTGTTTTGATTGACCCAAACGGCCGTTCTGCTGCCCGAAAAAGGAGAGATCCCATGCCCGCTGACCACCCCTGGACCCACGGCCCGCTGCACGTCGCAGCCAACCGGCTCACTCTGGAAAATGGCGACCGGCCGTTTTTCTGGCTGGGCGACACAGCCTGGCTGCTTTTCACGCAGCTTGACCTGCCTCAATCGGAGCGCTACCTGCGCAACCGCCGGGACAAGCACTTCAACGTGATCCAGGCGACCCTGGTTCATTTCATCCCCGGCCCGGACAAACCGGACTCGCTCCTGGCCGGTTTTAACTTTTCCCGTCCTGAACAGCAAGAAGCCTACTGGCGCCATGTCGACCAGGTCGTCGGTCTGGCGGAAACGCACGGCCTTTATACGGCACTGCTGCCCTGCTGGGGCTCAATGGTCAAAAACGGCCTGCTCAACCAGGATAACGTTCAGATCTACGCCGATTTTCTGGCCAATCGCTATGGCCGGCGGCCCAATATCATCTGGGTAACCGGCGGCGACGTGCGCGGCGACGATGGCTACGATGTCTGGATGCAGCTGGGCGCCAGATTGAAAGCCCGCTGTCCTGACAAGCTGGTCACCTTCCATCCCTTCGGCCGGACGACATCGTCGCTCTGGTTCGCCGAGGCCGACTGGCTGGACTTCCACATGTTCCAGTCCGGGCACCGCCGCTACGACCAAGTCAGCCTGGGCGCCTGGGACGACAACGACGTCAAGGAAGGCCGGTTCGGCGAAGACAACTGGCGCTATGTCCTGCGCGACCACGCGGCGGCCAGCCTGCGTCCGACCCTGGACGCCGAGCCCTCCTACGAGCAGATCCCGCAAGGCCTGCACGACGCCAGAGAGCCGTTCTGGCAGGATCACGACGTGCGCCGCTACGCCTACTGGTCCGTCCTGGCCGGCGCCTGCGGCCATACCTACGGCCATAGCGCGATCATGCAGTTCTACCGGGGCAGCGGCAAAGGCGCCTACGGGGTCAAGTCACCCTGGCAGGAGGCGATGCACGATCCGGGCAGCGGTCAGATGGGCCACCTGCACCAGCTGATGACATCGCTGGATTTTGCCAGCGGCCGGCCTGCCGACGAACTGCTCGCTCAGGAACAGGGCCGGCAGTACGACCGCGTCGCCGTCTTTGCCGGCACCGACTTCGTCCTGGTCTACCGTTATAACGGCGAACCGTTCCGGCTCGACTTGTCTGCGCTTGGCTGGCCCCTGGCGGACGCGAGCTGGTTCGACCCCGCCTCTGGTGTCTTTTCGTTCCTGGACCATTACGATCAGCCAGGTCAGATTCGTTTCACACCGCCGGTCAAGCCGGCCGGTCACAACGACTGGGTCCTGCTCTTGCGGCAGAGCCAGCCCAGCACCTGAAACACGCGGCCCGGCCTAAGCAGCCGG
>JAAZFW010000137.1 GCA_012511525.1 Clostridiaceae bacterium | reverse complement strand
CTCTGGGATTCGGCGATGACGCCGAGCAGTGAAAAAAAGACGACGCCGGCCACGTAAAGACCCAGGTGGTCGGCATCGCGAACAGTCAGATAAGCCAGCGACCCCAGGCCTGCCAGGATGCAGATGATGTTGTATGCTGTCGCTGTTTTTTTCATCGATGTGCTTCGCACCTGCCTGCGCGATGGTCAACTTTGGGGATTCATGAAAAGGCAGACCGGCATTTTTCCCTGGCTGCCGGCTTTTTTAGCCGGCGGCCATCAATGAACGTTTCAGATGATTCTCCAATGAGCACCGGTCGCAAGGACCATCGCAAGCAGAGAAGCGAGTATTCCCAACACTTTTCTGAATTTCATTATGAACAACCTCCCATGCTGGTCTCTACCTCTTCGCTATACAGGTAGGTTGTTCCGCTTCGCTTGTCCGGTCTGCCATTTCACACGTACAATGCGATGCCGGGTCAGGTGCCCGTCATCGGTCAGGAGGGTTTTTTCGGTTTGCTGATCGGCCGATTCATAGCCGACAGGACGGCCATGACCGCTGCCTGGATCTCGGTGTCCGGACTGCTGATCGGCGTGATGCCGTACAAGATTGTCTCGTGGAGCGGTTCCGTGTACGATAGCGCCACGACAAAGCAGTCATTGCCGGCAATGCTCTGGCGCTGGAGATCCAGCAGGCTGATCGCATAGGACGGCCCCAGGTAATTCTTCAGAGCCGCCAGGCAGGCGTTGATCGCCGACTGCACCCGGTTGCGGCTGGACAGGGGGCTGCGTGAGGTCCCTTCAAACTGGTTGTCGCCCTGGGCCAGGATGACGGTCGTCTCCACGTTGGAGCTGTCCAGGCTGATCGTTATGCGGCGAATCGTCAGGCGCGCTTCATAGCGGACGGCCGGCATGACCATGTTGCTGTTGACCTGGGCCACGCTGATCAGCTTATAGTCGATGTCCAGCCCGTAGGCCGCCATAATGGCCGACTGGACATCACGGACCAGCTGCTTTGGTGATTTAGTCAGATCGCTCAGAATATGAATCTCGACAATCTCGTCTTGCTCGTTGAGAACCGTTCGCGCGGCCAGAACACCGCCCAGCCTGGCGATCAGCTTGTCAAGTTCGGCTTTCAGTTCGATCATTTCCCCCATGCCGATCTGTCCCCCCTTCAGGGCAACACCAGGCGCCGGCCATGAAGGACGCGCCTGATCTGCTGCAGTACATACTTAAATGTTATTGTAGCATAATCATGCAGAAGATACAGGCAGGCAATATTTCATTTTGATAGCATTTATCCTGCATTTAGCCTATTTGGCCTAGCGCAGGGCCAGCAACGCCCACAAGTTGTCGCGCGCCCAGACATAATAGGCCCCGTCTTCGGCCTGGCGGAAGATGGCCGACAGGGCCGGGCTGGTCTGGCTGGTCGCCTGGTGCCAAAGCAAACGGCCGACAGCGGTCCGGTAAAGCAGCCCGTCGCCGGTGATCCGGGCGATCCGCGCGGTCATGGCATAAGCCTCCAGGCACTCCTGCTGATCGACGGGCGTTCCCTGGCCCGGGTGGTAAGATGCGTAAAGCGCGGATTGGTTGAACAGCTGTGCACGGATCCAGGCAAGGCTCCTTTGTGGTGTGTGGCCGACTTCGCACAAGTGCAGCACGACGCGCAGCGTTTCAGCGGTATCGCTCGCGGCCACCGATCCGCCAAACGGCAGGTAGCCGCCGCTTTCCGGCTGCCAGGCCCAGGCATACAGCGGCAGGCTGTCGCCCAGGAGGCCGCCTTCGACACGGGCCAGGTACGTTTCGTAAACCGCCAGCCAAGCTGGATCGACCTGTCCGAGCGCCTGAAGTGCGAACAGGTCGATAGACGCCAAACGGAGCACAGGCAGCTCTCGTCTGGCATCTTGTTTGGGTTCCGGCGACACCGTCGGTTTGGGGGTCGGGATCGCCCCGGGGTCGAGAATCGGTTCGGGCGTGGGGACAACCGCCAGGGAATCGGTCGGTGCCTGGCCCGAGAATCGGGACAGCAATGCGTCGGACAAGTCGGCCAGCTGCCGGTAGCGCGCCGGGTCCGGCCATACCGAAATGCTCTGGGCCAGCAGTCTGGCCAGGGCCAGTTGGGTTCGCAGGTCATCCTGGGCAACGGCCGGTTCAAAATCGCCGCGACTGACCTTGCAAAATCCATCCGGCGTGATCCAGCCGGCAGAAAACGAGGTCCACCACGCTGCAAAATCCTTACGGCGGTTTTGCTCGAGCAAAATCTGGCCGTACAGGATCTGGTCCAGACCCAGGGCCGCGTCCGAGATGTCGTCCGGCGGTTGACCGGTCTTGCCAGCCAGCCTGTACCAGGCCAGCAGCTGCCCATCCTTCTCGAGGAGCCGGCGCATGCGGCCTTCCAGCTTGTCCGGATTTTCAGAACCGTCCGAACAGTCCGCGCACCCCTCGTCCAGCGCGCCCGGCATCGCGACGGACAGGGCCGGCACCTTCTCGGCGAACCAGAACCAGCGCTGCCAGAAGCTGAGCGCCGCGAACAGGACCGCTGCCGCCAGCAGTCCTATCAGTATTGCCAGGGGTATTTTTCGCTTGGCGAAGCCGCGTCCTGCCTGCATGCCTGAACAATACCCCCTTCCCTTTTCCTTACAACCGGGCCGTTAGGGCCACGGGTCTATCATAACAAAAACAGCTGGGCTGCAAAAGCCGGGCCGTGATATAATCAGGTTCATGAATATCATCAGCATCATCGCCGAATACAACCCTTTTCACCTGGGGCACCAGTACCAGCTGCAGGAAGCGCGGCGCCTGCTCGGGCAGGACAGCGCCGTTATGGTCGCCATGAGCGGCAGCTATACCCAGCGCGGCGAACCGGCCATAACAGACAAATGGAGCCGGACGCGCATGGCCCTGGCTGCCGG
>JAAZFW010000017.1 GCA_012511525.1 Clostridiaceae bacterium | reverse complement strand
TCCCTGACGGTCACCAGCATGTATGACCGCTCTGAATCCGACCCCCGTTATTTCACATCCGTCGACCTGCTGACCCAGGAAGAGCGCCTGCTGACGCTGGACATGTATTTGGAAAACGACCGGATGGTGTTGGGTCTGCCGGACATCCTGACCTCCTATGTTCTGGTCGAAGGCAGCACCTTGTCCGACCTGATGACGTCATTTGACAGCCCCGTCGCCCTGGATGACCCGTTCAGCCTGGTCAACGATATGCTTGAGACCGATCTTGATATCGACGAGGCGGCGCTGGAGAAATCGATGCACCGGCTGATCGACATCGTCATGGAACATATCGACGAGGCGGCGTTCGACAGCAAGCAGACGGTTAAGGTCGGCGAACTCTCAGTTGCCTACGACAGCTACACGATCACGCTGAGCAGCGAGAACATGCGCCTGATGATGCTAGAACTCCTCGAGACGATCCGCGACGACGACGAAATCTACAACCTGATCGACCAGATCGCCCGGAAAATGTCCTCGGTCAGCTCCGGCATGTCCGGTCTTGATACCTACGGGATTTCCCCCGAAGACTGGGAGGAAGAGCTCAACAGCGCCATCGAGGAGCTCGAAGAAGAAGTCGATCCGGAAGACGAGTTCAGCCTGCTCTACACGGTCTATGTGGACAGCAAAGACGAAATCCGCGGACGCGACCTGGTCGTGTTCGACAATAAGGATAACGAGACAGGGCACCTGCAGCTGCTCAACCCGGTCGACGGCGAGCAGGAAGCCCTCCTGATCGCATTTGAAGACGAGTATGACAATTTCCTCCTGGTCGCCGATTACGAGGAAGTCGATGAAAAGCGCACGGGATCCGCGACACTCGACGTCGGCGGCGAGACGGTGGCCACGGCGACGTTCAGCGATCTGGACGCGGTGGTCGTCGACGAGCAGGATTACCTGGTCGGCGAGCTGGAGGTGACGGTCGAAGACGAGACTGCTGGCATCCCCGGCCCGATCTACTACAGCGGCACCATGACTGGCGGGGCCTTCAGCGGTGAGATCGGTGTCAGGGACTACCTTTCGGTTTACCTCGGCTATGAGAAGCTGGGTTCGGCCGACGCTGACATCCCGCCGTACAGCGAGGGTGACCTGGTCGATGTCTCCAACGAGGAGGCCCTGGCGGCGCTGTTCAACGAGGACGCCATGAACGAGCTCTACGAGATCATGTCCAAGATCGGGCTGAACATGGAATAAGGCCAGACAGATGCATGCTGATCGCTGAAAACATCCACAAGGGTTACAAAAGAGAGCCCGTCCTGCGCGGGGTCTCTTTTTCCATGCGGCCCGCCACCATCTTGGGCATCTGCGGCAGCAACGGAGCTGGCAAGACAACGCTGATCCATATCCTGGCGTCGATCCTGCCGGCCGACAGCGGACAGATCACCCTGATGGGCGTACCGGTCAGCCAGGCCCGCCGCTACCGCGCCATGATCGGCTTTGTCCCGCAGCATATCGCCCTGGCGGCCAACCTCACGGTTCGCCAGAACCTTGTCTTCTGGGCTTCGCTGCGCGGCCTGAACGGACAGCCCCTGAAGACGGCCGTCGATGCGGCCGCCGAAATGGCCAATGTCACCGCCTTCCTGAACAAACCGCGGGGCCGCTGTTCCGGCGGTATGGCCAAGCGGGCCAACCTGGCCGCCGGCCTGGTCGGTTTCCCCGGCCTGATCCTGCTGGACGAACCAACCGCCGGCATCGACGAGGAAAACCGCGACCTGATCCTGAGAACCCTCACGGATCTGCGCCGCCAGGGCTGCATGGTCCTGATGGTCAACCACTACCTGCAGGAAATGGCCCAGGTCTGTGACCGGATCATCACGCTGCGCGACGGCGTCATCGCCGAGGCGGACGCCCATGACCGTTAAGCTGAGGCTGTTCAAGCTGGTTCTCTTTCACGCCCGGATCGGACTGGGTCTCCGATCGCTGATTTTCCTTGTGGTCATGCTGCTTTTGTCCGGTTTCATCTTTTGGAGCATGCCCTACCTGGGGACGGACGGCAGCGCGATCTTCACGCCGGTCACCTTGTCGATGGTCGACCAGGACGACTCCCTGCTGTCACGCAAGCTGATCGAGCAGCTCGGCCGGATGAGCCTGGTCGAGCAGGTGTTCACGGAACCGCTGGCGGACGGGCTGGCCCGACTGGAGCGAAACGAGGCGCTGCTGGTGCTGGTGATTCCAGAAGACTTCTACGAGATCAGCATGCGCAATGAAATCCGACCGCCGATCACCGTCCATCTGAACCCGCGCCAACCCGTCGAGGCAGCCCTGTTTGTCCGCATGCTGGACAACCTCGCCGCCAGCATCGAGGGCATGCAGGCTTCCTATTTCGCCTTCGCCAGCCAGATGCGGCCGCTTTACGACGAGACCGGCGCGTTCATCCGCCAGATGGACCAGGCGGCATCCCACGTGGCCTTCCAGGTTCTGGGACGTCGATCCGTGGTCGAGATCGACGAAAGCGGCAAGTTCAACACCGTCTACCACGTGATCAGCAACCTGGTCTGCCTGTTGGCCCTGCAAACCTGCCTGCTGCTGGTGACCCAGATCCAGCACGAGCGGACCACCGGGATCCGCGACCGGCTGATTCTGGCCGGGGCAGGCCCGTGGCAGCTGCTGGCCGCACGCCAGCTGGTCGGCCTGTTCTGGCTGGCCGCCGGCTGCCTGCCGCTGCTATCCGGCCTATATCGCGCCTTCCCTGCCGCCGATCACCTGACGATCACGGTCACAGTTCTGGCCCTTTACTGGATTTTCGCGCTGGTCTGCCAGGCAGTCGCCAACTGGGCACGCCCCGGCGACGGGGTCATCCTGGGCGTCTGGCTGACGATTCTGGCCATGCTGCTGGCTGGCGGCAGCATTTACCCGGCGCCGCTCCTGCCCGAAATTCTACGCGAGGCCGGCAAAATCACACCGGCCTATTGGGCCGCGCGCACCCTGTACCGTGCCCTGGAAGGGCAAGCCGTCCAGCCGCAAGCCGTTTGGGCGGCGGCCGCCATGGCCGTACCGGCCACACTGGCGGCCTATGCCAGCTACCGCAGCCGGCAAGCGGTGATCCGGCCTGGGGATCTGTCATGAGCGTCGTGTTCCGGCTGCTGCGGCTTAAGCTAAAGGATCTTCTGGCCGCGCGCGGCCTGCTCCTGATGCTGCTCGTGCTGCCGCCCCTGCTGGGCTGGATCGCCGGTTCGGCCAACCTGGCCAACGACCGCCCGCAGGTTACCCTGGCTCTCGTCGACGAAGACAACACGGCCGAGAGCGCCGCACTCCTTAGCAGCCTGATCGGCCAGGGCTGGCAGATCGAGGCGGTCGACGCCGACCAGGCCGATCGCCTGCTGCTGCGCCGGGACGTCGATGGCATCGTGACCATCCGCGCCGGCTACGCGGCCTCCCTGCTCGAACTTAAAGACGGGACGCTGTCTTACCAGGCCGGTGAAGGGTCCCTGGTGACGACGCTGGTTCGCGAAGCGATCGCCGCCGAGGTACTGCCGGAACACAGCCGGCGATTGTTCATCGGGCAGCTCGAGGATCGGCTGCGCGCGCTGGGCCAGCCGGTGCCGGACGACCTGGAAGCTCAATTTAACCAGCTAGCCGGACTTTTCGCCGAAGACCAGGCCCGTCTCGATGTCGTCTACGTGGGTGCGCCCGTCGACCCGCCTGCCCTCTCCTACTTGATGTCCGATTACGCGATGGAGGTCTTCTTCCTGTCCATTTACGCCGTTCTGGGCACTCTGATGCTGTCCGGGCAGGCGATCCGGCGCCGACTTGCCGCGACCCGAGACGGGCTGATGCTCGATTACGCCCTGTCCGTCCTATCCGTCTACCTGGTCGGGCTCTTACAAATTTTGTTCTACACGCTGACCATGCTGGCCCTGATGGGATCGCCGATACGGTTGCGCGAACTCTATCTGCTGGCAATCTGCCTGGGCCTGATGCTCGGCATCGGCCAGCTCGCGGTCCTGGTCCACGAGCAGTTGCGGCTTTACGTAAGCCTGACGGTGCTGCTGCTGCTCTCGGTGGCCAGCGGCTGCTTTTTCCAGATGTCCGAAAAGATGATCACGGGCCTGGTCCAGTATCTGCCCCAGGGCTGGACCCTCGCGGCGCTGCGCGGCTATCCGGTCCTGCCGGCCTGGGTGCCGGTCGGGCTGACACTGGTTTTGCTGTCTGGCGGTTACCAGCTGCAGCTGCGGCGCACCCGGCAGCTGCGATAGCCTTTTACCCACTACATCTGGTATGTGTTTTTTTCCCAAACACACTTTACAGACGATCACGGTTGTGTTACAGTGCAATTGGCTTTAAGGAGCGGTACCGTGATGCCGACAAGACGCACATCAATCAGGCTAGCCCGGAAGGGTTCGCTTGTTCGAACATTATCTTGTTGGCTGGGCCTGCAAGATTTTTTTTTGCCGTCAGGCAGCTGGGGGGATATCGATGCTGAAAATGGTTACGCAGCAAGTCAATCGAACAGACCTCCCCGGTTTTATTTCGGCCCCTGTCCGGACCGCTGAACCCGATCGTCCGATGAGCAAACGCCGCACGGTAGTCGCGGCGTTTCCTTTGCCGGGGGCCTCCCCCGCCTGACCTGGTTGTTCACATCCCGTCACCTGGCCGGGAACCCGAACCGGCCGGACGCGCGGATGGAGCATAGAGCACCGGAATCATCTAGAGAAAAGGAAGGTATCGCACATGAGCAAAGAAACCATGCACATCGGCTACTTGCCAGATGAGCGGCCACCCATCTGGAAACTGCTCTTCTATGCCCTGCAGCAAGTTATCGTCATGTTCCCGGCCACGGTCGCAGTCGCCCTGATCACGGGTTTTCAGGTCTCGACGACCATCTTCGCCAGCGGCCTGGCAACACTGTGCTTCATCCTCATAACAGGCAAGAAAATTCCGCTGTATTATGGTTCAAGCTTCTCATACTTGACCGCTGTGATCAGCCTGATGACCAGCAAGTCGATCACGGAGAAGCTGAGTCCCGAAGCCCTGACACAGCTGAATGGCTGGCTCGACGGCGCGACCTCGGTCATGCCGGCGGAGGCGATCTCTTACGCCCAGTTCGGCATCATCATGAGCGGCTTCATTTCGATCGCCGCAGGTCTTCTGATCCGCTATTTCGGCAAGCACTCGATCGAAAAAGTGCTCCCCGCCAGCATCACCGGTTCGATCGCCATGGTGATCGGCCTGACCCTGGCCGCCAACGCCCTGGGCGACGCCGCACCGAAAACCGGAGCCGAAGGCATCACCGGCACCGGCTGGGTCTGGGTCGTTTCCCTGGCCACGCTGCTCTCGACCATCCTTTTCTCCCGTTACCTGAAAGGCTTTCTCGGTCAGCTGCCCCTGCTGCTGGGCGCCGCCGTCGGTACGGTGACCGCGGCCCTGATCTACGCGTTCGGCGGCGCGGACATGAACTTGTTCCGCACCATCCCGACCGAAGCGATCGAGTCGTCACTCTGGTCGCTGGGCCCGCTTTCCGTTCCGGCCTTCACATTACCGAAATACTCGCTGGAAGCGATGCTGGCGATCATGCCGATCGCGATCGCGACCATTCCGGAATCGACCGCACACATCTACCAGCTTGATATCTATGTCAACAACCTCGCCCGCAAGAAAGGCGCCAACGGCAAGTACAACCTGGCCCAGTACCTCGACCGCAACCTGATCGGTGACGGTATCTGCGACATGGTCTCCGGTTTTGTCGGCGGCCCGGCCGGCACCAACTACGGCGAGAACATCAGCACGATGGCCATCACCAAGGTTTTCTCGATCCCGGTCCTGGCGGTCGCCGCGGTCATCGCGATGGTCATCTCATTCTTCACCCCCCTGATCCAGGGCATCTACGCCATCCCGCTCGCCGTCATCGGCGGCCTGGAAGTCTACCTCTTCGGCGCCATCGCGGCCCAGGGCATTGCGATCATGATCGATAAGAAGGTCGACATGTTCTCGGCCCGCAACATCGCCGTGATCTCGACGATCATGATCATCGGCCTGGGCGGCCAGTACGCCTTCGGCGGGAACATCCCCTTCTTCGGCATGGATGTGCCCTGCATCGCCGGCGCCGCCATTTTCGGCATCCTGCTCAACCTCCTGCTTGGCATCGGCAAAAAGGAAGAAGCCGCACCGGCAGACGCTGCCTGATTATTCCTGACACCATGAACCGCGACCTGTTCGATCCTCACGGTCGGACAGGCCGTTTTTTCGTGCTTTTTTGCGCTTGAACCGCCAGGCAAACTCCAATAGAATAAAGCCATAGGCGTGCAGCGCCATCCCCTGCCCGCACAACTGACGCCGGAGGTTGCCATGTCCAATGTCATCGCCCAGATCCGAACCAAGTACAACACACTGTCCACGTCACAAAAACGCGTGGCGGATTATGTTTTCACCTCGGCCGACCAGGTGATGATCAGCTCCCTGGCCGATTTCGCCGCCGCCTGCGCGGTCAGCGAGCCGACGGTGATGCGCTTCCTGCGCAAGATCGGCTACGACTCCTACCAGATCTTCCGGGTCAACATCGCCCAGGAACTGGCGGCAGGCAAGAGCGACAACTTTTATCCGGACATCACGCCGGGCGACAGCATGGAGAGCATCCGGGACAAGGTGCTGGCCTTGACGGCCCGCAGCCTGCAGGACGCCATGACGGTCATCGACGCCGCCCAGGTCGAGCGCCTGGTCGACCGTATTCTCAAGGCCAATCGGATCATCATCATCGGCATGGGCGCGTCGGCGGCCCAGGCCTTCGACCTCCAGCACAAGCTGCTCCGCTTTGGTCTCAACGCCACGTTCTGCCATGACCCGCACATGATCAACATCATCTGCACCGGCCTGGACGCCAAGAGTCTCCTGATTGCCTTCACGCATTCCGGAGAAAGCCGCGAGATCCTGGACGGCATCCGCTACGCACACCAGAACAACAGCTTTGTCGCGGCGATCTGCAGCTACAAGAATTCCAGTGTCGTGGCGGCGGCAGACTGCGCCATCCTCAGCTCTTCGATCGAGACGCAGTTCCGCTCCGATTCCCTGACCTCGCGTATTATCCAATTTGCCATCATCGACATGATCTACGTCGCGATCGTGCTGCACGCCACGCCCAGGATGAAAGAGAACGTCAACCGGACCCGGCTGGCCGTCGCCACCAACAAAACCTGATCCTAGCTGCCATCATGGTTGAAAAAGCCGGTGCGTACACCGGCTTTTGTCATGTTGCCCAATTTTCACCCCAAAAATTTGGCAGCTCATGCTGCAAATCCTGTTGACATTATCGTAGTGTTTTCGTATTCTGGTGTTGTAGTTAACGTAGTTTCACTACGATATCAGTCGGCAAACGGAGGTAACGAATATGGGTGAACTTAAGGCTCTTTTACTCGGTGATGCCATGATCCATGCGGAGGGTTTTTCCAAGGCATGGCAGAAGTACCTCGGATCCTACGGGCCAGTTGTCTTCAGCGGTGACTGGGAACCTTCCTGGGATGCCCTGCAGTACCGCAG
>JAAZFW010000136.1 GCA_012511525.1 Clostridiaceae bacterium | reverse complement strand
GCTGTGATGCGCCTTTACCGCGAGGATTTAAAAGCCAGCGGGCTGCCGTACGCGATCTGGGGACACATCGGCGACAACCATGTTCACGTCAACATCCTGCCGCGTACGGCCGGGGAATACGAAACCGGCAAAACCCTATACCGTTCCTGGGCGCGCCAGATCGTCGCATGGGACGGGTCGGTCTCCGCGGAACACGGTATCGGCAAATTGAAAGCCGAATACCTGGCCTTGATGTTCGGCGAGCAGAGCCTGTCTGAGATGAAGCGGGTCAAGAACGCCTGCGATCCCGGTTTCCTGCTCGGGCGGGGCAACTTGTTCGCGCCGCCGGAAGGGAGAAAAACCGAGTGAGAATCGTGGTTTGTGTCAAGCAGGTGCCTGGAACCAACCAGGTCTACCTGGATCCTGAGACGCGCTCGATCGTCCGCGAAGCCCGGCACGCGGTGCTCAACCCGTACGACACCTTTGCCGTCGCCTGGGCTGCCAGGCTGGGCTCACAGCATGGCTGGGAGACCCTGGCGCTGAGCATGGGCATTCCGGCTGTCGAAAAACTGCTGCGGGACTCGCTGTGCCGCGGGATCGACCGGGCTGTTTTGCTGACCGATCGCCTGTTTGCCGGCGCCGACACCTGGGCCACGGCCAACACACTGGCCATGGCGGTGCGCAAGCTGGGCGGTGCCGACCTCGTCTTATGCGGCAAGATGGCGATCGACGGCGATACGGCCCAAACCGGGCCCGAACTGGCGGAATGTCTGGGTTATGCCGTCGTCACGGACGTCACCGATATTAAGGAGGTGTCGCGTTCGCAGGTGCAGGTCAGCCGCCATACGGAAAGCGGCGTTCAGACTTTGCTTGTCCGGCTGCCCGCGGTGCTGACTGTGGCCAAGGACAGCTGTCCGACCCGTATGCCCTCGATCGCGGACCTGGCGCGCGGCGCCAGCCGTCCGCTGGAATGCTGGTCGGCGGCCGACCTGGGTGCCGACCCCGACCGAATCGGGCAAAGAGGGTCGCCGACACGGGTCGTTTGCACCGAAACCCCGCCGATGAAAAAGCAGAGCCGGCGGCTGGAGGGCACGCTCGAACAGCAGGCGGCATCGCTTGAATGCATCATCCGGGAGATTGTATCATGAGCTGTGACACGGCGTTGCCGGGTGCAGGCGGCCTGTGGGTGCTGGCCGAACACGACCAGGGCCGGATTTTGCCGGTCGCCTTTGAACTTTTGGGCCGGGCCCGGCAGCTGGCCGATCGCATGATCTGCCCTGTCGCAGCCATACTGCCCGGCACTGTCGATCAAGCTGGCGTCTCCGCCTTAATCGCCGCTGGCGCCGACGAGGTGCTGACTTGCGCGGATCCGGCTCTGGACAATCTGCCCGAGGATCCTTGCACGGATCTGCTGTCGCACCTGGTCCGGCAGTATGAACCCGCCGTTTTCCTGATCGGCGCGACCCACTGGGGCAGGACCGTCGCACCCCGGGTGGCCGCACGGGTGCACACCGGGCTGACCGCCGATTGCACGATGCTGGACATCGACCCGAAAACCGGTTTGCTGCTTCAGACGCGGCCGGCTTTTGGCGGTAATTTGCTTGCCACGATCGTGACGGAGCGTCACCGGCCCCAGATGGCGACGGTTCGCCCCGGCGTCCTGCCGGAACCGGTTCGCGACACCAGCCGGCGCGGTCGTCTGCTGCCGGTCGAACCGCCGCCATTGACCAACCGGCTGGCGGAGCTGTCGCGCCTGGTCCTGCCGCCGGAACAGGGCATCGCCGCCGCGCGGGTGATCGTATCGGCCGGTCGCGGCATCATGTCCCAGAAAAACCTTGCGCTGGTCCGGTCGCTGGCGGATTTGCTGGGCGGACAGATGGGCGTTTCACGGCCGCTGGTCGACATGGGTTGGGCACCGGTCGGCTGCCAGATCGGCCAGACCGGCCAGTCGGTCGCACCGGATCTTTTAATCGCCTGCGGCATCTCCGGCGCGATCCAGCACATCGCCGGCCTGGGCCAGGCGCGAATGCTGGTGGCGATCAACACCGATCCGGAGGCGCCGATTTTCCAATTTGCCGATGTTCAGGTCGTCGCCGACTGCGTACCGCTGCTTCGCCAGCTGGTCAGGGATTTGTCGGCCCGTCGGAAAGACGGCGGGTTAGGTTCAGAAGCGGCCGCACCGTGACATGGCGGCCGATCAGGACCAGCCAGAAGCCGGACAGCGAACCGAGCAGCAGCGCAGACAGCAGCGAGCCGATGCCGATACCGCTAAGGCGCCGGACAAACACCAGCAGGAACAAGACTGAAAAGGTCAGGCAGGATAGATCGAAGAGCGTCTTGCACAACCGAAAGGACTTGTTCGTGTGGGCGGCGAGCTCCTTAACGAACAAGTCATAGGGCAGAAGGGGCAGCCGGCTGGCGACAAAGCAGGCGATGCCCAGCGAGATCAGGAACAAGCTGGCAACAAACAGCACCCCGCGCGCCATGTGACCGGACAGGACGAGCGGCGCCAGCCAGAGCCCGAAAACATCCAGCAGGATACCGAAAACAACCGAAACTCCGAACGACAGCAGGTAGGCCAGGCGGACCTTGCGGACGATCAGGACCAGCGTGGCGACCAGAACCCCCTGGACCAGGTAACTCCAGGTTCCGAAGGAGAGGGCCGGGAAACGCAGGCTGATCACGTACGGGACGGAAGAGGCGACCGAGATGCCCAGGTCCGCCTTGACCATCAGGGCGATGGACAGGCTGATCAGGATCAGACCACTCAGGAACAGGATTTCGGCATAAAGCACGATCTTGCCAGGCTGCGGCACAGCGTGTCCTCCTCGCGTTTTTCGCATCATTATAGCATATGCCGGCCGGCGGTTGCGCCGGCTCCCGCTATCTGATACATTGGGTGTGAGTTCGGGGGACCCCCGACTTTTATGCCGGCCAACTGTGCCGGATGATTGATGATACGGAGCTGACCATGAAGATTATTATTGTCGGTGATGGTAAAGTCGGATACACGCTGGCAGATAACCTGGCCGGCGAGGAGCACGATGTAACCATCGTCGATAAAAATCCCGAAGCCTTGCGCCGCGCTCACGACAACCTGGATGTCATGTGTGTCAAGGGCAGCGGTGTCAGCGGCAAGACCCTGCTGGAAGCGGGTATCCGCGAGACGGATCTCCTGCTGGCCGCGACATCCAGCGACGAGATCAACATGGTGTGTGCCCTGACGGGCAAGAAGCTGGGCGCCAAGCGCACCGTGGCCCGGATTCGCGACCCGGAATACGCCAATGAACTGGCCATGCTCAAAAACGAGCTGGAGCTGGACATGATTATCAACCCGGAGCAGGCCGCGGCGCTGGAAATTGTCAAGCTGCTCCAGTTTCCCTCTGCGATCAACGTGGAAAGCTTTGCCCGCGGCAGGGTCCGCGTGGTCGATCTCAAGATGACGGACGATGTTCCGATCGTGAGCATGCCGCTCAAGAAGATCGCCAGCCGGATCAATGCGTCGGTCTTGATCGGTGCGATCGAACGGGACGAGGATGTCTTCATCCCGGACGGCGAAGCGGTCGTCCAGGCCGGCGATACGATCTACGTGGTTGGGAACACGGTCAACACGTTCAATTTCTGCAAGGCGATCGGCAAATGCTCGCTGCGTATTCGCCGGATCATGATCGTGGGCGGCGGCCGGATCGGCTATTACCTGAGCCGGATCGTCCTGGAGCTGGGCATGAAGGTCAAACTGATCGAAATCGACCGCGACCGCTGCCAGGAGCTGTCCGAATTGCTGCCCGAAGCGCTGATCATCCAGGGCGACGGCACCAGCACCGACCTGCTGGAATCGGAAAACCTGTACGACATGGACGCGTTCGTCGCCCTGACCGGACGCGACGAGGATAACCTGATCGTGTCTTTGCTGGCCCGCCAGGCCGGCGTCCAGAAGGTTATCACCAAAGTGGCGCGCATCAATTCGGAGAGCCTGATCAAGGCCCTCGACCTGGACAGCATCATCAGTCCGCGCCTGATCACCGCCAACCACATCCTGCAGTACGTGCGCGGCTTGAAAAACGCGGAAACAACGTCGCTGGAAACGCTCTACAAGACGGCCAACGGCCAGGCTGAGATCATCGAATTTTTGGTCAAGCAGGACCGCTGGTACCTGAACACGCCGCTAAAAAAACTGAAGATGGCCAAGAACGCCATCATCGCGGCCATTGTGCGCAAGAACGAGATCATCATCCCGCACGGAAGCGACGATGTGCATCGCAACGACCGGGTGATC